>RFJV01000645.1 GCA_003694775.1 Chloroflexota bacterium
GGGTTGAACGCCTACCTGCCGTTGCTCATCGTTGCCCTGACGGCCCGCTACACCAGCCTGATTCACCTGAACGAACCGTGGAACATCCTGACCAACGGCTGGGTGATAACCGCGCTGGCCGTTCTGCTGGTCATCGAAATGACAGTGGACAAAATCCCGGCGGTGGATACTTTGAACGATGTCATCCAGACTGTGGGGCGACCTGCCGCCGGCGCGGTGCTCTTTGCCGCCGGTTCCGGGGCCGTGGGCGACCTGCATCCTGTGCTGGCGGTCATCGCCGGGCTGATACTGGCCGGCGGGGTGCATGCCGTCAAATCGACGGCCCGGCCAGCAGTGACAGCCACCACCGGCGGCCTGGGGAACTGGGCGGTCAGCATTGGCGAGGATATCCTGTCGCTGATTGGAACGGTGCTGGCTATCCTCGTCCCCATTTTCATCATCCTGTTCCTTCTACTGCTCCTGCTCTCACTTTTCTGGGTGAGACGCCGCCTCCGCACCGGCCCATCCACCGCCTGACCCGACGAATTGATAACGGGAGAAATCGCAACTGCTCAGGTCAACAGAAAAATCCGGTGAAGCGCCATCAATTCCTGCCATCTCACGTAAAACGTAAAGCGTAACTCGTAAGGACGATTTACGGGTTACGTTCTACGTCTGATTGACGAAAAAATGACCGGGAACGCAGTCGTCTCGACTGCACCGTGTTCTATTCGTGGATGGCTGAACAGTTACGAGAAATCTTAAATGAGCCAACCAACCAAATCACCTTCTCCGCCGGCCAACAACCCTGGCGGTTGTCAGCCGGGTATCGGATATTGTAAGCCGGTTTATTGTCCTCTTGCGTCGTCCATTCGTGTACCTGTCCCCGGTAGGGGGGCGAAAGAAATTCGTGGGTAGCAAACATATCCTCGCATTAAAGGTGACCGGTCATCATTGGATGGATACGGAAACGCTTCCGAGGTGTTTGGTGATTTTTGGCAAATCCCTGCACTTACGCTACAATGGAATATGCTGTCACCTCATCGGGGTAACAGTGACTTTGCCTGGGGGTGTCCTGCCCCCATCCCATGCTCAGGAGGAGATTTATCATGAACCAGATAGGCTTTACCCCCGTGCCCAACCGCATCTCGCGGCTGGTGGAAATTGCCTACAACTTGTGGTGGACATGGCATCCGGAGGCACAGGAACTTTTCCGCCGCATCGATGCCCGTCTCTGGGAAGATGTGTACCACAACCCGGTTCTGTTTCTGCGCGAAGTACGCCAGTCCGCGCTCGACAAGGCCGCCAACGACTCGGAATTTATCCGCGAATATCACAACGTACTGACCCTCTTTGACGAGTACCACGTGTTTGAACATACCTGGTTCAAACAAACCTTCCCCAACCGGCTGGACCGGCCCATCGCCTACTTTTCCGCCGAGTTCGGCCTGCACGAATGTCTGCCCATTTACTCCGGCGGTCTCGGTGTCCTCTCCGGCGACCACACCAAGGAAGCCAGCGACCTGGGCCTGCCGTTTGTCGGAGTCGGTTTTCTGTATCCGCAGGGCTATTTCAAGCAAACCATCACCCCCAGCGGCGAGCAAGAGGCCTCTTACGTCAAAGTCCGCTTTGCCGAGGTGCCGGCCACCCCGGCCTTTGCCCCCGACGGCAAAGAAGTTGTGGTCTCTGTCGACCTGCCGGCGCGCTACAACTTGCCGGACCGGAAGGTCTACGCCAAGGTGTACAAAATTCAGGTAGGATTGGCAACCCTCTACCTGATGGATACCGACATCCATCCCAACGCACCCGAAGACCGGGAGCTTTCGGCCCGGCTGTACGGCGGTGACCAGGAGATGCGGCTGGCCCAGGAAATGGTGCTGGGCATTGGCGGCGTGCGTGCCCTGCGGGCGCTGGGCATCGAACCGGCGGTCTACCATATGAATGAAGGCCACTCCGCCTTTCTGGTGCTGGAGCGGGCCAGGGAACTGGTCGCCGCCGGCTTCTCCTTTGCCGAAGCCCAGGACATCATCCGCGGCACCACGGTATTTACCACCCACACCCCCGTTCCCGCCGGCCATGATGCTTTCCCCTTCTCGATGATAGACCGCTATTTCCCCACCATGCACGACGAGCTGAAAATCAGCCGCGAAGCGTTTCTGGAGCTGGCCCGTCAGGACCAGAGTTGGGGACCAACCTTCAGCATGACCGTACTGGCACTGCGGATGTCTGGCCGGCACAACGGCGTTAGCAAACTGCACGGCGCGGTATCGCGCAAAATGTGGGGCTGGCTATGGCCCGACAAGCCGGAGGACGAGGTCCCCATCACCCACGTAACCAACGGCATCCACACCGAAAGCTGGCTTTCCCCGCGCCTCAAGGCCCTGTTCGACGAATTTCTGGGCAAACAGTGGACCCTTCGCATCGACGACCCGGCCTTGTGGGAAGGTATTGAATATATTCCCGATGAAGACTTGTGGGAAATCATGAACGACATGCGGGCCGACCTGGTTCATTTTGTCCGCATGCGCACCCGCCAGCGATTGGCCCGGCTGGGACATGCCCCGCACGACCTGCAGGCCACGGAATCCCTGCTGGACCCCAACGTGCTGACCATCGGCTTTGCCCGCCGGTTTGCCACCTACAAACGGGCCACACTCCTGTTCCACGATGTGGAGCGGCTCAAGCGCATCATCCACGGCGACGGCATCCGCCGTGTGCAGTTCATCTTTGCCGGCAAGGCCCATCCCCGCGACGAGCCGGGCAAGGCGTTCATTCGCGAAGTGTACCAGCGCTCCTTTGAGCCGGGGCTGGCCGGACACATCATTTTTGTGGAGGATTACGACATCAATGTAGCCCGGCAGATGGTGGCCGGAGCGGATGTGTGGCTTAATACCCCGCGGCGACCGCTGGAAGCCAGCGGCACCAGCGGCCAGAAGGCCGGCCTGAACGGCACCCTCAACCTCTCCATCCTCGATGGCTGGTGGGCCGAGGGCTTCAACGGCAAAAACGGCTGGGCCATCGGCGATGCTTCCGCCGAATACGATTCCGAGGAGGCGCAGAACCACGCCGATGCCATGTCGCTGTACGACCTGCTGGAAAACCAGGTAGTGCCCACCTTCTACCAGCGGGACGAAAAGGGCATCCCCCGCCAGTGGATGAAGATGGTCAAGGAATGCATCCGCACCATCGCCCCCCAGTTCAGCATGACCCGCATGGTCAAGGATTACACCGTCCGGCTGTACATGCCCTGTCTGGAGGAGTAGGCAATGATTCAATTTTCAATGAGCCAATGAGCCAAAAAGTCAATTGATAATTGGCTCATTGAAAATTGA
>RFJV01000646.1 GCA_003694775.1 Chloroflexota bacterium
GCAGAACTGGTTCAGGTGGCGATGACCGCAGGCCCGGGCCAGCACGGTCATCAGGTGGACGGTCGCTTGCAGGTAGTTTTTCAACTGTTCGGCGGATTTTTCCACCACCAGCCGGGCGCGCAGGTGTTCCTTTTGGGTGGCAATACCAACCGGGCAGTTGTTGGTATGGCAGGCTCGCATCCCCAGACAGCCAATTGCCTGCAGGGCCGAGTTGGCGATGGCAATTCCGTCCGCGCCCAGAGCCAGCGCTTTGACAAAATCGCTTTCGGTGCGCAGGCCGCCGGTGATGATTAGGGTGACATCCCGCCGGCCGCGGCGGTCCAGATGCCGCCGGGCGCGAGCCAGGGCCGGAATGGTGGGCACGGAGATATTTTGTTTGAAGATTTCTGGGGCCGCGCCAGTCCCGCCCCCGCGGCCATCCAGGATAATGTAGTCCGCACCCACCTCCAGCGCAAAGTCGATATCTTCCTCAATATGCTGGGCCGACATCTTAAACCCAATCGGAATACCGCCGGACACCTCCCGCACCTCATCCGCCAGGCGGCGAAAATCGGCTGGCGTCACCAGGTCGGGAAAAGTGGCCGGGCTGACCGCCGGGGTCCCTTCCGGCAGGCCGCGCACGCGGGCAATTTTTCCGGTCACTTTACTGCCGGGCAGGTGTCCTCCTGTCCCTGTTTTGGCCCCCTGACCGGCCTTAAAGTGAAAGGCCTGCACGTGCTTCACTTTCTCCAAATCCCAGCCAAACCGCGCCGAGGCCAGCTCGTAAAAGTAGCGCGAGTTGGCCTGCTGTTCCTCCGGCAGTATTCCCCCTTCGCCGGAGCAGATGCCGGTTCCGGCCATTTCTGCGCCCATCGCCAGGGCAGTTTTCGCCTCCTCGCTCAACGCGCCAAAACTCATATCGCTGACAAAAATCGGAATTTCCAACCGTAGAGGTTTACGGGCCTTGGGGCCAATCACCAGTTCCGTTCCAACCGGTTCATCCTCCAGCAAGGGACGCCGGGCCAACTGGGCAGTCACAATCTGGATGTCATCCCAGCGGGGCAGTTCCGTCAGCGGGACCCCCATCGCCGACACTTTGCCGTGATGCCCCAGGTTTTTCAGCCCATTGCGGGCCAGTTCCCGAATGTACTTGTTGTACGGCTCTTCCGGCGTGCCGTGGATGTCCGCGTACAGCCCCTGGTAGTCATCCCGGCGGTACGGCTGGGGGTGGTCGACCTGCCAGGCCCGAATCTCGGTCTCATCCACGTACACCGCGTCGTCCGGCAGGTCAACCCAGGCGGTAAACTTATGCAGACACTCCCGGTTGTTGTATTCGCTGATTCCCGTATCATACCGGTAATCCCAGCCATGCAGTCCGCAGACCAGATTGCGCCCCCGGATTTCGCCATCGGCCATCAGCGCGCCCCGATGCTGGCAACGCCCATACAGAACGGACACCCGGTCGTCGTACCGTATCACCACCAAATCTACCCCCGCGACCAGAGCATACTGCGGAGCACGCTCCGGCAGTTGGCTCCAGCGGGCAATTTTTACTTTTTTCACCTGCGACAATGACGCATCAGACATTAAAGCCTCCTCTCAACGTTCAACCTCCTGGAGAAGCTGAACGTCTCCGCTACGTTTGCATAGGGTCGGTTAGCAGTTCTACGATGGCCGGGCCGTCGGCCCGAAGGCCGGCGGCGATGGCTTCCCGCACTTCTTCGGGACGGGTCGCCCGGATGCCGGTTCCGCCGCACAATCTGGCGTATTCGGCAAAATTGGGGTTGTGCAGACTGGTTTGCCAGACCGGAAATTTTCCGGCCCGCTGTTCTTTGGAGATTTTCGCCAGTTCGTCGTTGTTCAGCAGAATATGGCAGATGGGCATATTGTATTTGACTGCAGTAGTAAATTCGGCCAGGTACTGCCCAAAACCGCCGTCGCCGGATACAGAAATGATTTTTCGCCTGTCGCCCACCGCGGCCCAGGCCCCCATTGCCGCCGGAAAAGCAAAGCCGATGCTCCCCAGGTAGCCGGACATCAGCACATCCTGCCGGCTACTGCACTCAAAAAAGCGGCCAAAGCTGTAGGTATTATTGCCGACATCCACACACAGCACCGCGTCCTCCGGCGCCAGTTCCGACAGGTGTTTGAAGACCAGGGCCGGGTGCATGCGTCCCTGCCGGTCCAGGTGGTCAAGATGTTTATTTTTCTCCCCGCGCCAGTAGGCCCAGCGTCTGGCAATAGCCTCTTTGACTTCTGGCCGTTCCTTGCGGGTCAGGTGAGCGCGCAGATGGCGCACAGTCACGCCAATTTCCCCCCACAGCGGCAGAGTGACGGGGTGAAACTTGCCCAGGGTCATCCGGTCGATGTCAACCTGGATAATTTTTTTCTTCTGAGAAATTCCGGTATGGTTGGAAAAGGACGCGCCCAGCACAATCAACAAATCACTGCGCCCCATCATACTACTGCCAACCGGCGTGCCACTGCGCCCCAGCACCCCGCACCCCAGGGGGTGATGGTCGGAGATGAGACCTTTGGCCTTGAAGGTGGTAATCACCGGCGCGTCGATATGCTCTGCCAGTTCAATCACCGCCTCCCGGTGGAAGCGGGCACCATGCCCTACAATGATAGCCGGGCGTTCTGCGGCTTCAATTAAGCGTACCGCTTCCTCCAGCTCGGAAGCGGGTGGGGTAATCTGAATTGAAGGAACCCGGCCCTCTTTGGGTGTAGCCGGGAATTCGTCTGGTGCAGGGGCTTCCTGTACCTCGTTGGGTAAAATTAGATGGGTTGGTCCTTGCTCAATCAGAGCGTGTTTGAGGGCCAGAGCCATCAAATCGCTGGCGTTTTTGGCGGTCAGCACCGTTTGCCCCCAACGACGTACGGCCTCAAAGGCGGCGTACAGGTCCACCTCCTGAAATGCACCCGGCCCCAAGACCTGGGTGTCAACCTGGCCGGTCAGGGCCAGCACCGGGGCCCGGTCCAGATGCGCGTCCCACAGACCGGTGAGCAGGTTGGTTGCACCCGGTCCGGCAATACTGAAACAGGCCGCGGGACGTCCGGTCAATTTCCCGTAGGCCGAGGCGGCAAACGCGGCCGCACCTTCGTGCCGCACGCCAAAGTAGCGCAGTTTGCCGGCCTCCTCGGCCCGACGCAGCGCGTCGGCAAAGCCCAGATTGCTGTGCCCGACCATCCCAAACACGGTATCCACGCCCCAATCGGTCATCACGGAAACCAGTTGGTCAGAAACGGTGGGGCGATGCTCCGGCTCCTCTACCTGAACGTAAACTCCATCCCCCCGCACCTCGACGGGGTACGGCGCGGCACAGTCACCATATCCTTCGGGCGGCAAGCCGGTTTTGGGGTTGTACTCGTAGCCATGCCACGGACACAACAGCCACGGCCCGTCCAGATGGCCCTCGCCCAGTGGGCCGCCCTGGTGCGGACAGCGATTATCCAGCGCGGTATAGCCGTACTCCGCCGTATGAATCAGGCACACCGCGGTCGCCCCGGCCATGACCGTTGTCACCTGACCCGCCGGCAGGTCGTCGAGTTCTGCAACTTTGTACCATCTTTTTGTCATTATCCTCTCCTTTCTTGCTTTTCAGACGCCGCTATCCTCAATTTTTTTACAACGGCTAGCGACATTCCTCCTGAAAGCTATCGATTGCTTCCACTCTGACGCAGAACCGCCAGACCAGCCTGACGGAAAAAACGGCGGTAAGCCGCGGTTTCGGCCAGAGCAGACTTGAGCATCGCCTCAAGCTCTCCGGCCTCTGCCGACGGCCCGTCCGCAGGGCGCACCTGCCGCAGGTCTTCGTCTTCGCGGGTCAGGTGCAGTTTCCCCTGGGCGACCAGCCAGTCGAGGGCCAGGTCTACCGTGGTGGCCCGGTGTCCCAGGGCCGCGGCCAGCTCCGATACGGCTACCATGCCGTTCCGGTGGCGCACGGCATACTTGAGCCGGCCCATCAACTGGCGCATAAACTGGCCGGCACTGTCCGGCGCCGACGGCTGTCCCACTACGATGACCTGCCGGGGCCGGGTGCGGGCCACGGCCCACTCCAGCACATCCTGCCCTGGCGGTGCGCTCCAGACCACCAGCGTATCTGCCGGGCGCAGGTGCAGGCGAGACACCGTCTGCACACCGGCTGTGGAAGCGGCCTCGGCCCAGACCAGTGTTTCCGGCTGTTGGGCGACCAGCCGGGCCAGTTCCGCTTCGGGCCGGGCCAGCTCGCGCCAGTCCAGCCACGCCACCGGTGGGGCAATCACTGCCGGCTTCCACGGGCGGGCCGCCAGCCAGACCGCCTGCACCGCGCCGCCGCCCCGGTACTCGTCGGGGCCGAGGGTGAAGGCCAGGTCGAACTTCCCGTCTGGGGTTGGCTCCAGCGCGCCGCCCCACCAGATGAAGGTCTGCCGGGTGCCGGCCTCATCCTGTACGACCACCCGCTTGTGCTGGCCGGTACGGCCAAAAACAGCCTCCTCCACCACCGCCACCCCCCGGCAGGCCAACTGCACCGCCGGGTTGCCGTTGCCAAAGGGAGCCAGCCGGCGGATGGTCGACAGTAAATCCGGGCCAATCTGGGCCAGCGGCACCACCGCGTCGATGCGAATTTCCGGCTCAAAGTCGGCCACACAGCCAGCCAGCGCCGCGGACAGGCCCTGCCGGAAGGCGATGATATGCTCTGCCGGCAAAGACAGCCCCGCGGCCTGGGGATGCCCGCCAAAGGAGGTCAGCAAATGAGCCTGCCGGCGGATAGCCCGGTGGATGTCGCAACCGGGAACAGACCGGGCCGACCCCTGGGCCAGGCCGTTGGGCCGCAGGGTCAAAACGACCGCCGGGCGAGCGAACCGCTCTGCCAGCCGGCTGGCAACCAGCCCCAGCACACCGGGATGCCAGCCTTCTCCGGCCAGCACCAGGGCGTTGTAATCGGTCAGGGCGGGATGGTTCTCCAGTTGGGCCAGGGCCTCGGCCGTGGTCTGGTCGACCAGCATTTTGCGGCGGTCGTTCAGGGCCTCCAGCCGGGCGGCCAGCACGCGGGCGCGGGCCGGGTCGCCGGTGGTCAGCAGTTCCACGCCCTGGTTGGCGTCGCCCAGGCGTCCCAGGGCATTGAGCCGGGGGGCCAGCCAAAAACCGATATGCTCCTCGGTAAGCCGGGCGGTCTTGATGCCGATGTTGTCGAGCACGGCCTGCAGACCGGGCCGGGACGGCTCCTGCAGGCATTCCAGTCCCTTCTGCAGGAGGTAGCGGGTATCGCCGACCTGCCGGGCCACATCGGCCACGATGCCCAGGGCCACCAGGTCCAGCAGGTGGCCGGCTTCCGGGCCGCGGTCAAAGGCGCGGTACAGGGCCAGGGCAAGCTGGTAGGCCACGCCCACGCCGGGCAGTTCGCGCAGGGGGTGGTGGGGGGCCAGCCGTTTGGGGTTGATGGCGGCCAGGGCGTCAGGCAGGCGTTCCGGCAGGTCGTGATGGTCGGTGATGATTACATCGACCCCCCGCGAGCGGGCCAGGTCTACGGCCTGGTGTTCGGCGATACCGGTGTCGCAGGTCAGCAGAACCCGGATGCCCCGGTCCAACTGGGCCTGGAGAGCCGGAATTTTGATGCCGTGGGATTCGGTGAGGCGGTTGGGGATGTAGAAGCAGACCACCGCGCCCAGACTGCGCAGGGCCGAAACCAGCAGGGAGGCCGCGGTCTGGCCGTCGGCGTCGAAATCGCCCCACACGCAGACCAGCTCCTGCCGTTCGATGGCCTGCCGGAGGCGGATGACCGCGGCAGGCAGGTCGGGCAGGTCTTCGGGCGGGGCGGGGGTGTAGGCCGCCGGGTCCAGAAAGGCCCGCGCCTGGGCGGGCGTGCTGAGGCCGCGCTGAACCAGCAGGCGGGCCAGCAGGGAGTCGCCGGCAAAGTCCAGCAGGTCGGGCGGTATTTTTTGCGGTGTGGGAAATATCCAGTGCGGCATTGGTCAACCGGTGATATGGTTATCAATAATTGGATTTTGTGGTAAAATACCGGTATCGGGCAAAAACAGAAAAGACGGCTCCACAATGACCATCGAACCAACGGTAAAAAAACAAATATATCAAATCATCGAATCTCTGCCCGCGGACCGCTTACCTGACCTTCTGCGCTTTCTCCAGCAGTTCACACAACCCGCCAGTTCTGAGGCCCCTACCAACTCTGCACCGATTTACCGGATATATGAACATGCAGTTGATACAGGTATTCCAGACCTGGCCGAACAGCACGACCATTATCTCTACGGCATAAACAAACAC
>RFJV01000647.1 GCA_003694775.1 Chloroflexota bacterium
ATGCACAGAATTTCGCTGACCTGCCCGGATTCATCCCGGATGGCCCGGTTAGACCAGGAAATCCAGACGATGCGCCCATCCCGGCACATATTTTCGTTGATGTTGGTGGAGTACTGGTCGGGGTTGTGGGGCAGTTCTGCTAATAACTGCCGGAATTCTCTGTCCGCCATATCGTTTTGCGGCACAATCGTCCCCACCACGTTTTTGCCCACAATCTCATCTTCGGTATAGCCGAAGAACTCCTGGGCAAACCGGTTGATAAAAAGCACCTCGCCGCGTGGATTGAGCCGCAGGATGATGCTGTTGGCACTTTCAATCAGCTCCCGGTAGCGAGCCTCACTGCGCTTGAGGGCCAGCTCGGCCTTTTTTCTTTCGGTGATGTTGCGGATGATAGTCAGCACTTCGTCTTCGCCGCTTCTGACCATCCGGGCCTCAAAATGGCCCACGTCATCGCCTATCGGCAGGCTGTATTCAAAATGCTGGGGCTGGCCCGTTTCCAGACACCGCTGAATGTCTTCGTAGCGGGTCTGGGCAAAATCCGGCGGGAAGATATCGAACAGCGATTTGCCGGGAATTTCGTCGAGGGGAATCATCGTTGGGGTTTCTTCTGGCCCCTTAACGGCCACAAAGACCCCCTCCCGGTTGATGCGGAAGAGCAGGTCGGGAATGGCTTCCAGGAGGACGGTGTTTTGGGTTTCCCGCTCGGTCAGTTCGGCAAAGAGACGGGCATTTTCCACCCCAACGGCCAGCTGGTCGGCAATGATTTGCAGAAAAGCGATGTCTTCCTGGCTGAAGGCGGCCGGTTCGGTGCTCTGGATGGTCAGCGCACCCAGTATCTGGTGGTGATAGCGCAGGGGCAGGGCCATTTCGGAGCGGGTGCCGGGCAGGTAGGGGGTGCGGAAATGGACAGCCTCCTCCCCAACATCCAGGGCGATGCGGGCCTGCCCGTGGGTGATGGCCCAGCCTACCATACTGGAATCGTCCAGCTTCAGGCGGTGACCTTCTTGCAGTTGGCGGCGGCCGGCTTCGCCCGACCCGGCCTGCAGTTCGGCCCACTGGCCGGTATCATCAATCAAAAACACGCCGGCATAGTGCAGGTCAAAATGGGTGCACAGCAGTTCTACCGAGGAATCCAGCAGTTCCTGCAGGCTGTGGATGGCCCCCACTGCCTGGGCAATTTTGGCCGCGGCATCCATCTGTACGGCCCGGTAGGCCGACTTCTGGATAAAGAGCTGGTTGACCAGGCTGGCCCCGGCCTGGTTGGTCAGCAGGGTCAATATCTGGCGGGCGGGCGGGTCAAAGGCAAACGGCTGGGTGTAGCCGGTCATCACCATGCCGAAGCTGTGCCCACCGCAGGCGAGCGGCAAGAAGGCCGCACTGCGGATTCCGTTCCCGGTCAGGGCGGAGATTTCGGGCCGCGACAGCCGCGAGTCTGCCGAAACATCAGGGATAAACAGCGGTGTAGGGCTGGTCAGCAGTTTCTGCAAGGGCGAGTCGGGCAGGTAAAGTTCCGTACCGGCCGGAAAAGGGGTTTGCCAGCCGGCCCGCAGATTGGCCCACAGCGGCTGGTCTTTGACCATTTTGTACTGAAAGAGTGCCAGTTCTGACGGGTCAAGCTGTTTGAGCTGGTCGAACAGGGCCTCTATAATTTGCCGCTCGCTGAGGGCGCCGCTCATCTGGCGACTGCCCTCTGCCAGCCGGGCAATCAGAGACTGCTCGCCACTACCGGAGGGCTGGGATTGGGGATGGCTTTTCTTCTTCGTCATAGCTGTTTACCGACCTTTAACGGGATGCTGAACCGGAGCCGTTTGGCCCATCGGAACGGGGCGGCTCCGTGGAAACCGGCGGCTGGTTGATGGTCAGGAGGATGTGGCCGCGGGAAGCACCGGTTACTTTGCCCAGTTCTTCAACGGTGGTTTTCAGGATATCCTCAACACTGATGGAGCTTCGGATTTTACCGGCGATTTCGGTGATGATGGCCTCCCGGCGGGCCGCTCGCTGGATGGCCTGGTAGCGGCGGGCGTTGTCCAGAGCCAGGGCCATCTGGTCGATGAAGGCGCGCAGGAGGTCGAGCTGGGCCGGGGTAATCTCTGTCTTGGTGCTGATGTTGTACCCGGCTTCAACCAGGCCGATATTTTCGTTCTGCAGGACAATAGGGGTAAAGACCCGCACCCAGTCGGCGTGGCCTTCAGCCTCAAAGGTTTCCCGGTCGAAGCGGTCGTCCCAGCCGGTAATCACTTCGGTACTGCCGGTGCGGATAATATCGGCCATAATGTCGGTGCTGTCCAGGGCGCGGTTGGCCCGCTGGATATTCTGTTCCGACACGCCCCTGCCGGCCACTGCTCGCACCCGGTTATGTTCTTTTTCCACCAGCGACACTATCACATATTCAAAGCCGACAATGTCGGTGCAGGCCTGGAAGAACGTATCCAGAATCTGGTCCATTTCCAGGGTAGAGGCCAGCTTCTTGCTCAGTTCCTGCAGGGCCTGGGTTTCATAGAGGCGCTGTTCGGCAATCTGCTGGGCCTGGTGCATCTGCTCGAACAGGCGGGCGTTGGCGATGGCGTTGGC
>RFJV01000648.1 GCA_003694775.1 Chloroflexota bacterium
GATTTTATCTTCTCCTCGCCGCTGATGTCCGAAGAATACGAGCGAATTCTGCCGGATTACGACGAATACCGCTCCCGGCGCATCCTCGATTAGCCGGAAATCTCCCATGACGACTGTAGACTCCCAAAATATCCCGGCTTACCGCAACCCCGCCCTGCCTGTAGAAGACAGGGTAGCCGACCTGCTGGCCCGGATGACCCTGGAAGAAAAGGCGGCCCAGCTTTACTGCGTGGGTCGCGCGGTTGAAATGACCGGCACGCTGTTCGACGAGGACGGCCGGTTGCTGGTCGACAGGCTGGGCGAACTGTTTCCCCACGGCATCGGCCAGCTTGGCCGGCCTGCCCAGCGCCGTTCTCCCCGTGCCGCGGCCGAATTGACCAACGCCATCCAGCAGTTCCTGGTAGAAAATACCCGGCTGGGCATCCCGGCCCTGTTCAATGAAGAGGGCCTGCACGGACTGATGGCCACCGGGTCTACCAGCTTTCCCCAGGCCATTGCCCTGGCCAGCACGTGGGACGAGGCCCTGGTAGAGGCCGTTTACAGCGTGGTTGCCAGAGAGGCACGGGCGCGGGGAAGCAACTATATCTACACCCCCGTTTTGGACCTGGCCCGCGACCCTCGCTGGGGCCGCACCGAAGAAACATTTGGCGAGGACCCGTATCTGGTATCGCGGCTGGGCGTGGCCGCGATTCGCGGCCTGCAAGGGCAAGGCCCCACCATCGACCGGGAGCACGTGATTGCCTGCGCCAAGCATTTTGCCGTACACGGACAGCCGGAAAGCGGCCTCAACTCGGCCCCCGGAAATTTTTCGGAACGGGTTATCCGGGAAGAGTTTCTGGCTCCCTTCCGGGCGGCAGTGGAAGAGGCCGGCGTCCAGGCCATTATGGCCGCCTACAATGAGGTCGATGGTATTCCCCTGCACACCCATCCCTGGTTCCTGCAGACCATTCTGCGGAAGGAATGGGGCTTTAAGGGCTTTGTCACCTCCGACGGTTTTGGGGTTCCCCAGCTCATCATTCTGCACCACGTGGCGGCAGACGAGGCCGAAGCGGCGCGGCTGGCAATAGAGGCAGGCGTCGATTGTGAGGTCCCGCAGGGGGTCTGCTATCCCACGCTGGTGGGGCAGGTAAAAAACGGTATTGTGGCCCCGGAAACCATTGACCGGGCCGCAGGCCGCATTCTGCGGGCCAAAATTCTGCTGGGACTTCTGGACGACCTGCCGTATGCAGACCCGGACGAGGCTGAACGGGTCACCAACTGCCCGGAACACCGTGCCCTGGCCCTCAAGGCCGCCCGCGAGGCCATCATCCTGCTGAAAAACGAAGGCAATCTCCTCCCTTTGTCTGCCGGCAACCTCAAATCGATAGCCGTGATTGGCCCCAATGCCGCCGACCTGCACCTGGGGGGCTATGCCGAAGACCCGGGCCGGGGGGTCAGCGTACTGGAAGGCATCCGGCAAAAAGCAGGCCGCCGGCTGGCCGTCCGCTATGCCGAAGGGTGCCGCCTTACCGAAGGGCCGCAGGGATACAAAGCCTGGCACACCGACGAAGTAAGGCTCAGCAACCCGGCAGATGACACCCCCCGGATAGCCGAAGCCGTCCGCCTGGCGGCAGAATCGGACGTGGCGATGCTGGTCATCGGGGGAAATGAAGCGACCTGCCGCGAAGGCTGGTGGTTCAACCACCTGGGCGACCGGGATGACCTGAATTTGCTGGGCCGTCAGGAGGAACTGGTGCGGGCCGTGCTGGCGACCGGCACCCCGACCATTGTTGTGCTCATCAACGGCCGCCCACTGACCATCAACTATGTAGCCGAAAACGTACCGGCCATCCTGGAATGCTGGTATCTGGGGCAGGAAACCGGCACTGCCGTGGCCGACGTGCTCTTTGGCGATGTGAATCCCGGCGGCAAACTGCCGGTGACCATTCCGCGGTCGGTGGGGCAGGTGCCGGCCTATTACTACCACAAACCATCGGCCAAAAGGGGCTACCTGTTTACCGCCACCAGCCCGCTTTTTCCGTTTGGTTACGGCCTGAGTTATACCACCTTTGCCTACACCGGCCTGCGCCTTCTGCCGGAAAAAATTTCTCCCGCCGGGCAGTCGGTGGTGCAGGTTGACGTGACCAATACCGGCCCGCGGGCCGGCGACGAGGTGGTACAGCTTTACATCCGCAAGCGGGTCAGCAGTGTGACCCGTCCGGTGAAGCTGTTGAAAGGTTTCCGCCGCATCCATCTTTTGCCCGGCCAAACAAAAACCGTCACCTTTACTCTGACTCCCGACAAACTGGCCTTTTTAGACCGGCAAATGGCGTGGCAGGTCGAGCCAGGGCGGTACGAAATTATGGTCGGCGGCAGTTCCGACCGGGTGGAAACCGTCACGCTGGAGGTAGGGAGGTAGACTATTCTGCCTGCCCGGTGGGGTGGTCGGCCAGGATTTGCTCAACCAGCCGGCGCTCATCCGACAGGGTGAGGACTTCTCCATCCAGGCGGGCATCGCGCAGGCGGGTCAAGATAGTTCTGA
>RFJV01000649.1 GCA_003694775.1 Chloroflexota bacterium
GCCCAGTCGCCCCTGGCCCTGCGCCAGAACATCCTCAGCACCCTGGGCCGCACCATGCTGGAAGAAGGGGTGTGGACCTTCCCCTTTACCCGCTGGATAAAACTGATTGCCTCGGAACTGTCTGCCTACCGGGACGCCGCCCCCCCCGACGAACAGCAGAGCCTGCGCTACCTGACCCCGCAGGATATTCACGAGGAAATCAAGCACAGCGGCCTCCTGCGCTACGGCGATACCCGGACCAGGGTGGAATTTGCCCACCACACCTACCAGGAATTCTACGCCGCCCTGGCCCTGAAAAATCAGGTGGACGATATTGAACCCTACGTTGACACGCCGGAAGCGCGGCGTCGCTGGCAGGGGGTCATCGTTCTGCTGTACGGCATCACTACCGACCGGGTGAAGCTCTACTCCCAGATTCTGGGCTACAGCA
Organism: Chloroflexota bacterium; assembly: GCA_003694775.1. GTDB lineage: Bacteria > Chloroflexota > Anaerolineae > 4572-78 > J111 > J111. Next base: position 431 of record RFJV01000649.1, read on the forward strand.
ACGACTACGCCCGCATCTGGCTGGCCGCGCAGTGCCTGGCCAACGCGGGAGAAGACATCCCCACCGCCCTCAGCCGGCTTCAGGAGGCCCTGGTCCCCTCCCAGCAGTTTGCCCTGCTGTTCAGTGTGGGGCTGGCCTGCCGCCAGCTGGGCCGCTATCCGGAGGCCCTCACCTACCTGCTCAAGGCCGCGGAAGAAAACCCCGCCTCCGCAGAAGTACAGTTTGAGCTGGGCGCGCTCTACCGGCAGGTCGACCAGTTTGAGCGGGCTATCTTCCATCTGGAAGAGGCTATCCGCCTCCGCTCCGACTTTGTGGACGTGTACAACCAGCTCGGCCTGACCTACTACGACCAGGAAAAGTACGAGGAAGCCCTGACCGTTTTCCGGGCCACCACCCAGCTTGAGCCGCACAACCCTTACCACTACTATAATGTAGGCACAGTGCAGAAAATTCTGCGCGATTACGAGGGCGCGCGGGAATCGTTCCGGATGGCCCTGAAGCTCAAACCCGATTATATCGAAGCCAAGACCCAGCTCGACATGCTGGAAAAGGCCCTTTCCACGGGCGTGGTGCAGATGCTGGAAAAAATCCCTATGCTCAGCAAGATGACCCTGGAGCAAAGCGTCTTGCTGGCAAACCGCATCCAGGTAAAGGAATACCAGCCGGGCCAGATTGTCTTCCATATGGGAGAAATGGGCGATACCTTCTACATCATCGAAGTGGGTGAGGTAGAGGTGCTGGCCCCGGAAATGGGGCGGTCATCCGGTGGGGTGATTAACCGGCTGGGACCGGGCAACTTCTTCGGCGAGATTGCCCTCCTGCGCGCCGTGCCCCGCACCGCTACCATCCGGGCCACCAAACCCACCCGCCTGCTGGCTATCAGCCGCGACGATTTCAGCGCGGTGCTGTCTCGCTACCCGGCCATTGCCCACCGCCTGGCCGAAACTTCCAGCCTGCGCCTCCTGCGCGACCGGCAGATTGGTCGCCGGGTTGACCTGGACCGCTACTACGACCCCGGCTACATTGCCGAACTGACCCGCCAGGACCGGGTCACCGTGCTGATGGGCGACATCCACGGCTCAACCTACCTGACCAACGCCATCGGGCCGGAGCTGATGGTCGCCTTCCTGGATGAGTACCTCCTGCGCATGTCGTCCATTATTGTCCAGGCCGGCGGAGCAATGGACAAAAGCCTCGGCGACAGCGTGATGGGGGTCTTTGGCAGTAATCCCGATGTGCCGGGGGATGAATCCTTGCCGGTCAAAGCCGCCTTGCTGGCCGCGCTCAGAATGCGCGAGGAGTATGTCATTCTGCGGGACAAGTGGAAACAGCAAAGCCCGGAATTTGCCCACTCCGGGATGGGGATAGGCATCAGCACCGGCAAGGTCAGAACCGGTACGGTGGGTGCAGAAGCCACGATGGTTGGCCCGGCGGTCAATATGGCCAGCAAGCTCAGCAAGCTGGCCATCAAGGGCCGCACCGAAAGCGAGGTCTACATCGACGGCGTTACCCGCCAGCTTGCCGGGGATTCCTTTGCCACGGAGCCGCTGGACCCGGCCTACACCAAAAAGAAAGTGGGGGTGGAGCTGGAGGCCTACCGCCTGATTCGGCAGAAATAACTGCCCTCTTCTGAAAATGCGGTTTATGTAGGACAACTGCTAGCAGTTGTCCTACATTTTCACCTGCGCCCGGTACGGGTATTCTCGTTGCTGTCCCATCGGGATTGCCGCCCTCCTCAGGGAACCAGCAGGCCGATGGGCCTGGGCGCTGACTCCACGCCCAGCCAATCGTATTCCGGCTCAATCCGCACCACCCCCACCGACCAGACGTAGTCACTTCCGCTGAGAAATACCCCCTGTGCTCCTGCCAGCACCAAATCGACCGCGTAAACGCTGTCTGCCAGCCTCCGGAAGTCGGGGTTGGTTTTCAGCAGGCGGGCATCGTGAGCGCCCACCGGCGTGTCTCCCTGCCGCCAGACGCGCACCTCAAAGCTCAGGTCATCGGCAAGCTGGCCCTCCCACCGCCATTTGAAGCGGATGGGCTGGGTGGTATCCAGCAGAATTTTGCCGTTGGGGTCGGGGGGCGGTGGAGGCGGCGCGGCCTGGCTGGCCCTGGCCTTGGAGCAGGCCGACGCGCCGCTGGAGGTCAAAACGGTAAACCGGGCGCAGTTTACCGGTATGCTGTCGGAA
>RFJV01000650.1 GCA_003694775.1 Chloroflexota bacterium
GCGGTGTATCCCTCCCTGCGCCAGAAAGCTGTCCCCGTGCCGGTCGATGACCCGGATACGGCCCGCCAGCGGCTGGTGCTTCTGCTGGCCCGTCTGGACGAGGCTTTTGAGGCTGGCGAACTGGACGAGACCGTCTACCGGCAGGCCCGGTCCCGGTACAAGGCCGAACTGGCCCGCTTGATGGAGGCAGGGGCGGCAGAATGATAGAAATTCGCAACCTGGTCAAAACTTTTGGCCGCCGTGTGGTCCTGCGGGGGGTCAACCTGACCATCCAGGAAGGGGAATTTGTCACCCTGATGGGCGCCAACGGGGCCGGTAAAACCACCCTGATGCACATTGTGGCCAATCTCAGCAAGCCAACCGCCGGCGATGTGTTCATCAACGGCTTCCGGTTGGCGGACGCGGCCAGCCAACTGCGGCGGTACATCGGGCTGGTTTCTCACAAGACCCTGCTGTACGATGACCTGACCGCGGCCCAGAACCTGCGGTTTTACGCCCGGATGTACGACGTACCCCAGGCCGAGGAACGGATTGAGACCGTTCTGCGGCAGGTGGGGCTGTGGGGTCGCCAGCACGACCCCGTCCGTACCTACTCGCGGGGAATGCAGCAAAGGCTGGCCATTGCCCGCGCCATTCTGCACAACCCGCCGATTTTACTGCTGGATGAACCCGATACCGGCCTCGACCAGCATGCCTCGGATATGCTGGGCAAGCTCCTGCACGCGGTGGGGGTCAGCCAGCGGACCATTTTGATGACCACCCACAACCTGGAGCGCGGTTTGTCGCTGGGGAACCGGGTGGTGATTCTGGCGAAAGGAAAAATTGCCTACGATGCCCGCCGCGAGGCGGTCAGCGTGGATGAACTGCGCCAGCAGTACTACCGCTATGTTACCGCAAACTGAACTGAACGTTGCTGAATCTGTGGAAGACACCGCTCCCCCCGCCCAGGCGACTGCCGTGCCGCCCGGCGGGATAGCGGCGTATGCCCGCAAGGTGCTGGCGATTGTCGGCAAGGATGTGGCCGCGGAAATCCGCACCAAAGAGATGATAAGCGCGATGGTGGTGTTCTCTCTGCTTATCATCCTTATCTTCAATTTTGCTTTTGACCTGCGGGCAGAAAATCTGAATACCGTGGCTCCCGGCGTTTTGTGGGTGTCGATAGCCTTTGCCGGGATGCTGGGCCTCAGCCGGAGCTTCATCCTGGAGCTGGACCGGGGGGTGCTGGACGGGTTGCTGTTGACCCCCGTAGACCGGAGCGCCATCTATTTTGGCAAAATGCTGGGCAACGTGCTGTTTATCGGCGTGGTGGAAGTGATTATTCTGCCGGTCTTTGTCATCCTGTTCAACCAGTCGGCATCGGCCTTGCCCCTGCTGGTGGGGGTGGTGGTGCTGGGAACCATCGGCTTTGCCAGCGTGGGCACGCTGTTTTCGGCGATGGCCGTCCACACCCGCGCCCGCGAGGTGCTCCTGCCGATTATGCTGTTCCCGGTGGTCATTCCGGTGATGCTTTCCGCCGTCCGGCTGACCTCCGGCATCCTGGACCGGCTTCCGTTTGAGGATGTCAGCCATTGGCTGGTTCTGCTGATTGCCTTTGACGCTATCTTCATCGCCGCCTCGTTTATGCTCTTTGAGTACGTGGTGGAAGAGTAGCTTTCAATTTCGAGCCGACCATTCACAATTCACAATTCACAATTTATTCGGGGGTGGATAGTGGCTACACAAACAGCAGTATCCGAACAGAAAGAAACAACTACCGGCGGCTTTGATTGGGGCCTGGCCCTGACGGTGGTCAGCGGGGTGCTGATGCTGGCCGCGCTGTTTATGGCCCTGGTCTGGGCGCCGGATGCGGCCAACCTGAAAGCACCGGCAGAACGGGCCGCCCAGCGAATTTTTTACTTTCACGTTCCGTCGGCCTGGATTGGTTTTTTGGCCTTCATCGTGGCCGCGGGCGCGTCGGTTATGTACCTGGTGACCCGGCGGCAGAAGTGGGACATCTGGGCCTTGTCATCGGTGGAGATTGGGGTGGCCTTTTTTGCTATGGTGATGCTCAGCGGGCCAATCTGGGCCAAACCAACCTGGAACGTCTGGTGGACGTGGGACCCGCGGCTGACCATCTCTACCATTAGCTGGTTGCTGTACATCGGCTACATGATGCTGAGGGGCGCGGTGGACAACCCGGACCGGCAGGCCCGCTTTGCCGCGGTCTATGCCATTATTGCCGCCATGTCCATTCCTATCAACTGGATGGCTATTCGCTGGTGGCGGACCATTCATCCGGCGGTGGTTCTGCCGGGCAACAATTCCGCCGCGCAGGGCGGTTTTGGAATGACGGGAAGCATCGCTACGACCCTGATTTTCTGTGTGGTTGCTTTTACCGTATTTTACGCGGCTTTGATGTATCATCGCATCAAGCTGGAAAATCTCAAGCGGCGGGTCGACACCCTGCGGCAGAAAATTTTGTATCGCTAGGAGGAGAACAGCACGATGGGCAGTCTTTCATACCTGGCCGCGGGCTACGCGGTCTTCTGGATTGTAACGTTTGTTTTTGTCTACAGCCTGGTCAGCCGGCAGAAGAGCCTGCAGAGAGAGGTGGAGATGCTGGAGCAGTTGGCTCGCCAGCAGGCTGA
>RFJV01000651.1 GCA_003694775.1 Chloroflexota bacterium
CCCAACCACCGCAATTTGACGAATTATCAGGCCTACGATAAAATAGATGTTCGCTATCCACATACAGGCGAATAGGCCGCGCTGTGTCTGGAACCTGTTCCGGCGCAGAGACGGACTAGGCCTGTTTTAATTTTGTTTGGCGGCAGATATGTTTGAGAATTTGCAGGAACGGCTACAAGGTATATTCGACCAGCTCAACCGCCGCGGCCGTCTCTCCGAAGAAGATGTCGATAAGGCCCTCCGTGAGGTGCGTCTGGCCCTGCTTGAAGCCGATGTGAACTTCAAGGTGGTCAAGGACTTCATCAGCCGGGTGCGGGAGCGGGCCGTTGGGGCGGAGGTCAGCAAGAAAATCAGCCCCGGACAGCAGGTCATCAAGATTGTGCATGAGGAACTGCTGACCACCCTGGGAGAGCCGGGACGCCTGGACCTGGGCGGCTCGGCCCCGCACGTGATTATGCTGGTCGGTCTGCAGGGGTCTGGTAAGACCACCACCGCGGCCAAGCTGGCCCTGCAGTTGCGCAAGTCCAAGCATCGCCCTCTGCTGGTAGCGGCTGACACGCGGCGTCCTGCCGCGGTGGAGCAGTTGGTGGTGCTGGGCCGCCAGCTCGACATTCCGGTGTACACCGAAGACCTGTCGACGCCGCCGCCCACCATTTGCGAAAACGCGCTCAAGGAGGCGCGGAGCCGCGCTTACGACATCGTTATCCTGGATACCGCCGGTCGCTTGCAGATTGACGAAGCCTTGATGGATGAGCTGAGCCAGATAAAGAGCCGCACCCGGCCGAACGAAATTCTGCTGGTAGCCGACGCCATGACCGGTCAGGAGGCGGTCCGGGTGGCGCAGGGCTTCCACGAGACGGTATCGCTGACCGGCCTGATTCTGACCAAGATTGACGGCGATGCCCGCGGCGGCGCGGCCATTTCTATCCGCTCGGTGACCGGCGTGCCCATCAAGTATCTGGGCACCGGCGAAAAACCGGGTGACCTGGAGCTGTTTCACCCCGACCGGCTGGCTTCCCGTATTCTGGGAATGGGGGATGTCCTCTCCCTGATTGAGAAGGCGGAAGAGGTCATCGACGAGGATGTGGCCGAGCGCGGAGCCAAGCGGTTGATTGAAGGCAGTTTCAACCTGGAAGACTTCCTGGAACAGCTTCAGCAAATCAAGAAGCTGGGGCCGCTCAACAAAATCCTGGAAATGATACCCGGCATGGGCCAGCTGACCAGCCTGGTCTCCCAGGAAGATATGGAGAAGCAGTTGAAGCGGACTCAGGCCATCATCAGCTCGATGACCCTGCAGGAGCGGCGGAACCCCCGCATCATCAACAGCAGTCGCAAAAAGCGAATTGCGCGGGGGAGCGGTACAACGGTTCAGGATGTCAACCAACTGCTCAAGCAGTTCCGGCAGATGCAGAAGATGATGAAGCAGATGCGCAATCCGCGTGCCCGGCAGAATTTGATGAATATGCTGGGGGGATTACGCTGAGCACCATCTGCGGCACCCCGCACCCGCCGGAAAATCCGGCAGGCTGACTGGTGCAAATAAAGAAACTTTGTGATATAATATTTTTTAGAAATCTAAGGAAGGACTAAGCCAGAAACAATGGTCAAGATTCGATTGCGACGTACAGGAGCAAAGAAAAAGCCCACTTACCGTGTAGTAGCCGCCGACGCGCGCTCGCCGCGCGACGGACGCTTCATTGAAATTTTGGGGTATTACAACCCGCGTACCGAGCCTGTTACCTTTGAAATTCACGAGGACCGGGTTCTGTACTGGCTTTCGGTTGGCGCCCAACCCACCGACACGGTGCGCAAATTCCTGGAACAGAAAGGGACACTGGAGCGGTTTGCGCGCCTGAAGGCAGGAGCCACTATCGAAGAAGTGTTGGCCCAGCCGGCAGAATCTACCCCGGAACCAACAGCAGAGGAGGAGACCGCTTAACGGAAAACCAACAACTGGAAATCATCTGACCGGAATCAGTGTCCCGTCTCGTCTTCCCGCTTACCTACTCCAACATACTAAGGAGGTGCCCTTAACATGTCTTCTATGAAAGAACTCGTCGAGTATATGGCAAAAGCCGTCGTGAACGACCCCGACTCCGTCATTGTTCGCGAAATTGAGGGTTCAAACTCTACCATTTTTGAACTCAGCGTAACGCCCGACGATATGGGCCGGGTGATTGGCAAGCAGGGCCGTGTTGCCAACGCAATGCGAACCCTCCTGCGGGTAGCCGCCGTTAAAGAGGGTAAGCGGGTCACCCTGGAAATTGTATAACCCGGTCGGGTGTTTGGGGCCGGTTAGCCGAATCGATGGATAATGTGACTGAAAAAGCAATACCCCAGGCTGGCGGCAGAAAACGGCTGTCGCCGCGCTATCTGGCTGTGGGGAAAGTGGTTCGTGCCCACGGCCTGCAAGGGGAGCTGTCTGTTTCTGTATTAACCGAATTTCCGGAACGGTTCGAAACGACCGAATGGGTCTACCTGGGCGACCAGTTCGAGGCCGTGCCGTTCAAGGTGGAGGGATACCGCTGGCATAAACAGCATATCCTGCTCACCCTGGAAGGTGTTACCAGCCGCGCCCAGGCCGAACAGTTCCGGGGGCAGTACGTACAGGTCCCCATCGAAGAGGCTATGCCTTTGCCGGAGGGAACCCAGTACCTGTACCAGCTGATGGGCCTGGCAGTGGTTACTGCCGACGCCCAAATGCTGGGCACGGTGGTCGACATCATCGAAACCGCGGCCAACGATGTACTGGTAGTTCACAACGGCGAGCGCGAACTGCTCCTGCCCGACATCCCCGACGTGGTGAAAACGGTAGACCTGGAGCAGGGCCAGATTGTGGTCACTTTGCTCGATGGTCTGATTTGACATTCG
>RFJV01000652.1 GCA_003694775.1 Chloroflexota bacterium
GGTGAGGGCCGCCCTACCCCAATGTTATTTTCAGGGGAGGTAAAAATGGCCGTTCCGGCAACCGGACAGCGCATTCTGGTAGTGGATGACGATAGAGAAATTGCCCGGCTGGTGCGGAGCTACCTGGAGAAGGCCGGCTACCAGGTGCTGGTAGCCTACGATGGCGCGTCGGCCCTGCACGCCCTGCGCCGCGACCGGCCGGCGCTGGTGGTGCTGGACCTGATGCTCCCCGACCAGGACGGCTGGGACATTACCCGCACCGTCCGGGCCGACCCGGCCCTGGCCGATACGCCCATCATTATGCTGACCGCCCGCGTGGACGATGCGGACAAGATTGTCGGCCTGGAGCTGGGCGCAGACGACTACGTGACCAAGCCGTTCAATCCGCGGGAGGTGGTGGCGCGGGTGCGGTCGGTTCTGCGCCGGGCGCAGGGGCAGGTTGCCACCCGCGGCCCGCGGGTGCTCCAGCAGGGCAACCTGCTGATGGACCTGGACCGCCGCGAGGTGCTGGTCAGCGGTCAGAGTGTCGAACTGACCGCTACCGAGTTCAGCATCCTGAAAGTGCTGATGGAAAATCCGGGCTATGCCTTTACCCGCAGTGAGCTGATTGAAAAGGCCCTGGGCTACGACTATGAGGGTTCGGAGCGGACGCTGGACAGCCATATGCGCAACCTGCGCCGCAAAATCGAGCCGGAGCCGGGGAAAAATACCTACATCCAAACCGTGTACGGGGTGGGATACCGGCTGGTAGGCGAGTGAGTATATGAACAAACTCTGGGTTCGTCTGAGCATAACATTTACGCTGATGGTTATGGTGGCGGTGCTGATTGTGGTCACTGCGGGCTATCTGCTGAACCGGGTAGAAGCTGACCACGACCGGCTGGAACAGCGTTTCTTTACCCAGCCGAACGGTCTGGTGCCCAATCTGGCCCGCTACTACCAGCAGAATCAAAGCTGGCAGGGGGTCGGTCCTCTGCTGGCCGGCGCGCAGACGGTCTACTTCCGTCCGGATGCCTTCGTTCTGGCCGACGCGCAAAGGCGGGTGGTCCATTACATCAAGCCGGAAATGGTGGGCCAGCCGGTTGACCGGCTGAACCCCAGGCTGGTCATTCCCATCCGGGTAAACGGGCAGACGGTGGGCTATTTTGGGGCGACCCCTCTGCCGGCGGACTTTCCCAAAGAGCGGCGGCCCTCGCCGTTTGTGTCTCTGCTGGTCAACAGCCTGCTGACCGTGGCCGCGGTCGGCGGGGTGAGCGGGGTGATTTTTGGGGTGCTTATCAGCCGCAGTTTGACCGCGCCGCTGAACAGCCTGGCCCAGGCGGCCCGCGACATCGGGGCGCGGCGGCTCTACCGGCGGGTGGAGGAAAAAGGCACGGACGAAATCATCGCCGTGGCACGGGCCTTCAACGAGATGGCCGCCCAACTGGAGCAGGCAGAACAGCTCCGGCGCAACCTGCTGGCCGATGTGGCCCACGAACTGCGCACCCCGCTCTCCGTTCTGCAGGGCAACCTGCGGGCCATTCTGGACGAGGTGTACCCCCTGGAGCAGGCGGAAATTGCCCGTCTGTACGAGCATACCCGCCTGCTCAGCCGGCTGGTCAACGACCTGCACGAACTGGCCCAGGCCGAGGCCCGCCAGCTTCCGCTGGACATCCAGCCCACGGACATCAACCGGCTGGTGGCGGCCACGGTAGAGACGTTCCATCCCAGTGCCGAGGCCAAGGGGGTCAGGCTGGAGATGTTGCTGGCCGAGCCGGCGCCCACCGCGGCGGTGGACGCCGGGCGCATCCGGCAGGTTCTGCAGAATCTGCTGGCAAATGCCCTGCGCCATACCCCGGAAGGGGGTGTCATCCGGGTGCGGGTGGCGGCAGAAGCCAGCGCGGTGCGGGTCAGCATTGCGGATACCGGCGACGGCATTGCCCCGGAACACCTGCCCCACATTTTTGACCGCTTCTACCGCACCGACCCGGCCCGGACGCGCGACCGGGGCGGCGCGGGCGTGGGACTGGCCATCGCCCGCGCCAGCGTCGAGGCCCACGGCGGGCAGATTGCGGCTGACAGCGCGGGGCCAGGTCGGGGGAGTGAGTTTACAGTTCAGCTTCCCCGCACCACCAGCGGCAGATAAACTTTGGCCGGGGTGTAATAATAGAGGATGGTCCCCCCATTACCAACGGCAAAAATATGTGTGCTGTCTCCCCACAGGGAACTAAGAAAATTTCCTGTACCGCTTTCCATTTCCTGCCAGGCGGTACCATCGTAGTGCAGGATGGCACCGATGTCTACTCCTACAAATACATCGGTGGCACTTCTTCCCCATATACTTAGAAACTCGTCCATTGGATAGCTCAGCACCTTGCTCCAACTACTGCCATCGTAATGCAGGACTATACTGTCATAAAAACCACCGTTCCACCCCCATCCAACTACAAACACATCACGACTGCTTGTTCCCCATATGTCAAAGAAATCGTAATCAGGAAATCCGCTGTTCATCGCACTCCAGCTACTGCCGTCGTAGTGCAGAATGGTGCCGTTATCCCCCACAGCAAACACATCGTTAGCCCTGCTTCCCCAGACGCTGTTGAGCCACACCGTTGTGCCGCTGGTCATCGCACTCCAGGTA
>RFJV01000117.1 GCA_003694775.1 Chloroflexota bacterium
AATCGTAAATCGTAAATCGAAAATCGTAAATCGTCTAAGGAGGCCACTTATGAAACGTGTCATCCGCGCCCCGCGAGGGACGCAGTTAACCTGTAAAAACTGGCTGATTGAAGCGCCCTACCGGATGATTCAGAACAACCTGGACCCGGATGTGGCTGGGGACCCGGACAATCTGATTGTCTACGGTGGGCGGGGGAAAGCGGCTCGCAACTGGGAGTGCTTCGACGCCATCCTCGAATCCCTGCGCAATCTGGAACCGGACGAAACCCTGCTGGTGCAGTCTGGCAAACCGGTGGCGGTGTTCCGCACTCACGAGGACGCGCCGCGGGTGCTGATTGCCAACTCCAACATTGTGCCGGCCTGGGCCACCCAGGAAAATTTCGATAAGTGGGAAAAAGAAGGCCTGATAATGTACGGCCAGATGACCGCGGGGAGCTGGATTTACATCGGCACGCAGGGCATCCTACAAGGGACGTATGAAACCCTCGGTTCGCTGGCCCGACAGCACGGCTGGGGCAGTCTGAAGGGCAAGCTGGTGGTCACTGCCGGTCTGGGCGAGATGGGCGGCGCCCAGCCGCTGGCGATTACGATGAATGAGGGCGTCGGCCTGATTGTAGAGGTGGACCGCTGGCGCGCCGAACGCCGGCTGGCCCTGCGCCAGATTGACGCCATCACCGACAATCTGGAAGAGGCAATGACCTGGGTAGAAGAAGCTCTGGCCCGGCAGGAACCCAAGTCGGTGGGGTTGATTGGCAACGCGGCAGAAATTCTGCCGGAGCTGGTCGAACGGGGCGTCACCCCCGACGTGGTCACCGACCAGACTTCCGCCCACGACCCCCTCTACGGCTACATCCCCGCCGGAATGACTATGGAGGAGGCCGCCGAACTGCGGGCCAAAGACCCCGCCGAGTACCAGCGCCGCTCCATCGACTCGATGACCCGCCACGTGCAGGCCATGCTCGACTGGCAGGCCAAAGGCGCAGTGGTGTTCGACTACGGCAACAACCTCCGCCAGCGCGCTTACGATAACGGCCTCAAGGAAGCATTCAACTACCCCGGCTTTGTCCCGGCTTATATTCGACCCCTGTTCTGCGAAGGTAAAGGCCCCTTCCGCTGGGTGGCCCTCTCCGGCGACCCCAAGGACCTGTACGCCACCGACGAGGCCATCCTGGAGCTGTTCCCCGAAGATGAACACCTGGCCCGCTGGATTCGGATGGCCCAGGAAAAGGTGGAATTCCAGGGACTGCCGGCCCGCATCTGCTGGCTGGGCTACGGCGAACGGGCCAGAGCCGGCCTCAAGTTCAACGAACTGGTCGCCTCCGGCAAAGTCAGCGCGCCGATTGTCATTGGCCGCGACCACCTGGACAGCGGCTCCGTTGCCAGCCCCAACCGCGAAACCGAGGGGATGCTCGACGGCTCCGATGCCATTGCCGACTGGCCCCTGCTGAACGCGCTCATCAACGCGGTCGGTGGGGCCACGTGGGTCAGCATCCATCACGGCGGCGGTGTGGGTATCGGCTACAGCATTCACGCCGGGCAGGTCATCGTCGCCGACGGCACCGAAGCCGCGGCCCGGCGGCTGGAACGGGTGCTCACCACCGACCCCGGTATGGGAGTCGCTCGCCACGCAGATGCCGGCTACCCGGAAGCCATCGAGTTCGCCAAAAAACACGGCATCAAAATCCCGATGCTGAAGTAGGCAAGACCGCAGATGTAAAGATGTAGGACAACTGCTAGCAGTTGTCCTACATCCACGCACTATTCATAATTTGGCGAGGTGAAGTATCGTGAAGATTCTCGAATGCGTTCCCAATATCAGCGAAGGTCGAAACCTGGAACTGGTTGAGCAGGTCGTGGACGAAATTCGCCGGGTGGAGGGGGTCAAACTGCTTAACTATTCCTCCGACCCCGACCACAACCGCTCGGTGATTACTTTTTTGGGTGAACCGGAAAAAGTGCTGGAAGCGGCCAAAGCAATGACCCTGAAGGCCCTGGAGCTTATCGACATGCGCCAGCATCAGGGTTCTCACCCCCGGATGGGAGCCGTGGACGTGGTGCCTTTCATCCCCATTCGCGGGGTGGAGACAGAGGAGGCCATCGAGATTGCCCGGCAGTACGGCAAATTCCTGGGCGACCAGGGCGTGCCGGTGTACTACTACGAGGATGCCGCTACCCGCCCGGAGCGGGTCAACCTGGCGACCATCCGCAAGGGGCAGTACGAAGCCCTGCCGGAAAAGCTGAAAGACCCGGAATGGGTGCCCGACGAAGGCCCGGCAGAGTTCAACCCCAAGGCCGGCGCCACCGTTACCGGAGTGCGCTTCCCCCTGATTGCCTTCAACGTCAACCTGCGCACCACCGACCTGTCCATCGCCGACCGGATTGCCAAAGCCGTGCGCCATATCAGCGGCGGCTTCCGCTACGTCAAGGCAATGGGGGTAGCCCTGGAAGAACAGGGTATGGTGCAGGTCTCCATGAACCTGACCAACTACACCAAAACACCCATCCCGCGGGTGCTGGAAACCATCCGGATGGAAGCGGCCCGCCACGGGGTCAGCGTTGCCGGGACGGAAATCGTCGGAGCCATTCCGCTGGGCGCGCTGGAAGAAATCGTCAAGCACTACGTGCAAACGCACGATTTCGACCTGAGCCAGATTATCGAGTACTCCCTGCTAGGGGGGTAAACCGCCGCACAAATGCACGAAAATACGAATGTACGAATGCACGATTGGAGTCTCTGTCGCGTCGTCTATTCGTAAATTCGTAGTTTCGTAAATTCGTGACGGCTAAACGAAACATACCTGATAGGAGAGGGAGTGAAATACCAATGCCTCAGGTGGACTTGCTGATTCACAGCGCGGCGCAGGTAGCTACCTGCGCCAGCCCCGACGGCCCCAGGCGGGGCGCGGCAATGGCCGACGTGGGCCTTATTCCCAATGCCGCGGTCGCGGTCAGCGACGGCGAAATCGTTGCCGTTGGCCCTTCTGACGACCTGCTGGCCGCCTACACCGCCCGCCAGACCATCGATGCCGGCGGCAAGGTGGTCTGTCCCGGTTTTGTTGACCCGCACACCCACGTGGTCTACGCCGGCGACCGGGTCGGCGAGTTTGAACTGCGCATCAAGGGCGCGACCTACATGGAAATTATGCGGGCCGGCGGGGGGATTGTCAGCACAATGAAGGCCACGCGGGCCGCGCCGGTTGAACGGCTGGTGCAGGAATCCCGTCCCCGGCTGGACGCGATGCTGGCTCTGGGCACAACCACCATCGAGGTCAAAACCGGCTACGGCCTGGACACAGACAGCGAACTGAACATGCTGTCTGCCATCGCCGCCCTGGACGCGGTCCATCCCGCCGACCTGGTGCCCACCTTCCTGGCCGCGCACGCGGTTCCGCCGGAATTCAAAAACGACCCGGACGGCTATCTGGACCTGGTCATTACCGAAATCCTTCCCCGCGCCGCAGACTGGCACAAGCAAGCCGCTTTCAAAATTCAAAATTCAAAATTGTTCTGCGATGTTTTCTGCGAAGCCGGCGTCTTCGACCGGGAGCAGTCCCGGCGGGTGCTGTCAGCCGGGCTGGCGCACGGCCTGCCGCCAAAAATCCACGCCGACGAGTTCCAGAATCTGGGCGGTGTTTCGCTGGCGGTGGAGCTGGGCGCGGTCTCTGCCGACCACCTGGACGTGACTCCCCCGGAAGAGGTGGCGGCGCTGGCCGCGTCGGATACGGTGGGGGTGGTCCTGCCGGCGGTCAACTTTAACCTGGGCAGTACCCATTTTGCCGACGCGCGGGCCATTGTGGACGCCGGCGCGGCCCTGGCCCTGGCCACCGACATCAATCCCGGCTCCGCGCCCTGCCCCTCGATGCCGCTGGTGATGGCGATGGCCTGCCGCTACCAGCGCCTTCTGCCCGCCGAGGCCCTCAACGCCAGCACCATCAACGCCGCCTACGCCGTTGGTCTGGGCGACCGGCTCGGTTCGCTGGAACCCGGCAAGCAGGCCGACCTGCTGATTGTCGACGCGCCGGATTACCGCCACCTGGCCTACCAGTTCGGGGTCAACCTGGTGCAGACGGTCATCAAGCGGGGACGGGTTCTGACCGTTTAGTCAGACCGTATGGGAGCGTCCGGAATTTTTGGACAGACCCGGACCGTATTGTGTATTTGCCAATGGGACGCCTCTCCCAGTCTCCTTTTTTGGTTGCCCCGGCCAGAAAGAAAATCCACCGCGTAAATTCACCCGTTTTCAGTGAAGCCTTACCGCCGGTTCATCGTATAATAGGGAGTAAGGAGCAGGGGAGTAAGGAGCAGGGATGGAGAAAGAACATCCCATACCCCCATCTCGCAGATTACCCGGCCCAGATTTTTACCCAATCTCCAATCGTCAATCGAAAATCGTCAATCGTAAATCGTTAATCGTAAATCGTTAATCGTATGACTCAACCCGAATCCAAACCAATCCAATGGCAGGTGGTGCTCCTTCAGGGAGACACCCCGCTCCAGACCTACCCCATTACCGGCGACAGCTTTTCCATTGGCCGTGACCCCGGTAATGAACTGACCATCGATGACCCGCACATTTCCAAGCGGCACGCCCGGATTTTTCGCCAGCACAATCTGTGGTTTATTGAAGACCTGCAGAGCGTCAACGGAACCCAGGTGAACAGCCTGCCGGTGGTAGAGCCGCACCCCCTTCAGGCCGGCGACATCATCACCATTGGCCCGTTCCGGCTCCGTCTGGAGGCCCACGCCGGCCTGATTGATGCCCTGCCGCTGACCCGCACCCCGCCCCCGGTCACGGCCCGGCAGGCCGCGGCCACCGACGAGCCGGACCGCTGGCTCCTCTGGGCGCTGGTGGTGGGTCTGGCCGGACTGGTCATCCTGGTGCTGGCCGGCCTGACCGGCTGGTGGCTGTGGCAGTCCTACTTTATCCCCACCCCCGCGGCAGAGACCGCCGCCACACCGACCGTTGCGTCCGCCGGCCCTGCCATCGTTATCAACAAGACCCCGCCGGGGGAGACGCTGGTCAACCAGTCCGTCACCCTTCAGGTGACGGCCTCCGACCCTGCCGGCATCGCCCGGATGGAGTTCTGGGTGAACGACCGGCAGGAAGACAGCGTAGTGAATGAGCTGGACCAGCCCGTCCCGGCAATGACCGCGGTATTCCGCTGGGTGAGCGACACGCCCGGCACGTTCGACCTGCGAGTGCGGGCCGTCAATACCCGCGGGCAGGAAAAAACCGTGGCCGCGGCCACAGTCCGCGTGGCCGCTCCCGACACTCCTACGCCTACGGCCACCCTGCCGCCCACCGAAACTGCAGTCCCTGCACCCGCGGCAGACGATACGCCAACCCCCGCGCCTTCGCCCACGACCGCGGCGACCGCCACCGTGACCCCCACCACCGTTCTGACTCCCACCACAGGCGCCGCGCTGACCGTGCTGGAAAGCGCGGTCAATGTGCGCTCCGGGCCGGGGTTGTCCTATCCCCGGACGGCGGTTCTGCTGGCCGGGCAGGAGGTCAGCATTGAGGGCCGGGCCAACGTGGGCCAGGGCGACTGGTGGCTTGTCCGCCGGCCCGGTGATGAGGCCGCGCTGGGGTGGGTCGCCAACAACCCGGAGCTGGTGCAGGCGGTCAACGCCGGCGCCGTGCCCGCGGTCAGTGCGCCGCCTACGCCCACGCCTACCCTCACCCCCACCCCTACGCTGACGCCCACGCCAACGCCGGTCGTTCTGCGCGCCCCGGCAGGCAAAACTCTGCTGATTGTCAGCAACCGGAGCATTGGCAACCACCCCGCCCGTCTGACCCTCTCCGGCGGCAAGTCGGTTGGGGGCGGCAAGGAGATTGACCTGCGGCCCGGCGAGGAGGTTCAGCTCACCCTGGAGCCGGACACGTACCAGTCCCTCTGGAGTTCACCCTACCGCAGTTTTGCCTTTGCCGATGCGTTCGACGCCCAGCCCGGCAAGGTCATTGTCATGTGGGCCATTCCGGAAACCGGCGAAACCGGGCGGGAGGACTACGATGGCCTGGAAATTCGCCCCGCGGACGCCGGTCAGCCAACAGCCACTCCTGTACCCACCGCCACCCCCGCCCCTGCCGGCGATGGGCCAACCCCGCCGCCGGGCAAGGCGTTGCTGACGCTGTACAACCGCACTTTTGCCAACCAGTTTGTCTCGGTGACCATCTCCGGCGGTTCGTTTGGCGGCGGCTTCCAGTTTGTGCTGGATGCCGGCTTTGAACGAACCCTGGAGCTGGAACCAGCCCATTACTGGCTGGTCTGGAGCACCCCCACCTTTGCCGCCGGCCACGAGTTCGACGCCCGCGCCGGCGACGTGCTGGAAGCCTGGACCGTGCCGGAACAGGGGCAGGTTTTTATACGGTTGCCGGGGCAGGAACCGGTCCAGGTGAAGTAGCCGGGCCGCGGCTCATCCGGCCGCGGCCTGGTTGAACAGCGTGTCCAGCACCGGCTCCGGCTCGCGGCGGAACTGCCCGGTGTACAGCGAGTGGTAGTGCCCGCCGGCCCGCAACAGCTCCTCGTGCGTGCCCATTTCCGTAATCCGTCCGTCTTCGATAACCAGAATACGGTCCGCCCGGCGGACGGTCGACAGCCGGTGGGCAATGACAAAGCTGGTGCGGCCCTGCAGGAGCGTTTCCATCCCCTGCTGAATCAGTGCCTCGGTCAGCGTGTCCACCGAACTGGTAGCCTCGTCCATGATGAAGATGTCCGGGTCTGCCAGTACGGCCCGCGCCAGGCTGATGAGCTGTTTCTGCCCGGTCGAGAGCAGTGCTCCACCCTCGCCAACCGGCTCGTCGTAGCCCTGCTCCATCTGCATAATGAACTCGTGAGCGTGCACCAGCCGGGCCGCGGCCTCCACCTCCTCGTCGGTGGCGTCCAGCCGTCCGTAGCGGATGTTTTCCCGGATAGTGGCGGAGAACAGGTGCGGCGTCTGCAGAACCATCCCGATGCGAGACTGGAGACCCTGCAGGGTGAACCCGGTGTAGTCCTGCCCGCAGATGCGGATAACGCCGGACTGCGGCTCGTAAAACCGGCACAGCAGGTTGACAATGGTCGACTTGCCGCCGCCGGTTGGCCCCACCAGGGCAATCGTTTCCCCTTGCCGGACGGTCAGGTTGAAATTCTGCAGGACCGGCTTGTCCGGCTCGTAGCAGAAATCCACATTTTCAAACTGGATATCGCCCTTCAGGGAACCGGGGTCCACCGCGTTGGGCCGGTCGACAATCTCCGGGCGGGCATCCAGCAGAGAGAAGACCCGCTCCGCGGAGGCTACCGAGTTCTGCATTTCCGCGTACACGCGGGCCAGCTCCTGGATGGGAAACAGCATAAAGGTCAGGTACGATACAAAAGCCTGGATACCGCCGATGGTCAGTCCACCGGCCTGCACCTGCGCCCCGCTGTACCAGACAATCACCCCCAGGGTGGCCGTGCCGACAATCTGCACCGTCGGCAGGAACAGCGCCGACAGCCAGGCGGCCCGGTAAGAGGCGTAGTACAGCTCCGTCGCCATCTGGTCGAACTCCTCCAGATTCTTTTCCTCGCGGGTCAGGGCCTTGACCACCCGCACACCGGTGATATTTTCATTGTACACCCCGGTCAGCCTGGAGTTCAGCTTTCTGACCCGCCGGTACTGCACCAGGATGCGCTTTTTGAACTCACCGGCAATGACCACCAGCACCGGCAGAATCAGGGCGACCAGCAGGGCCAGCCGCCAGTTGATAATCAGCATAAAAATCACCGCCGTCACCAGGTTCAGCACCGACCAGGTGATGTCAATCAGCCCCCAGGTAACCAGTTCGGAGATGCGGCTGGTATCGGAGGTGACGCGGGACATTATCCAGCCCACCGGCGTTTTGCTGAAGTAGGAGAGCGACAGCTCCTGCAGGTGGTCGAACAGCTTTTTGCGCAGGTCGTACTGCAACCGTTCGCCCAGGATGCCGGCCAGATAGATAAAACCGAACACCGCCGCGGCCTGCACCAGCGTCAGGGCGGCGTAAATGGTAATCAGCTCTACCAGCCGCTCCCGGTTGCGGGCCACAATGCCCTCGTCGATGATGAGCTTGCTGATGTAGGTAAACAGCGAGTCCTGTACGGAGACCACGGCAATCAGCAGAATGAAGCCCACCACCCATTTCCAGTAGGGCCGGGCCTGGGCGGCAATCCGCCGGAGCGTTTGCCCGTTGAACTCGGTGGTAAATTCTTCTTCTTCAAAGTAGATGTCGGTCATAAGAACCTCCACAGGTGCGGCGCACTTTTTTTATGTGCGCCGCACCTGACGTATTCAGGCGGCCATTTTGATGCCGGATGTTTCTCTGGCGACCTGCGCCTGCATGTCGTAAATACGGCGGTAGATGCCTTTCTGGGCCATCAGCTCTGCGTGCGTGCCTTGCTGGACAATCCGGCCCCGGTCCAGCACCAGAATTTTGTCGGCCTGCATCACCGTCTGGATGCGGTGAGCGATGATGAAGGTAGTCCGTCCGCGGCGCAGGTTTTCCAGCGCGGCGTGAATGTGGGCTTCGGTTTCCGTATCCACCGCGGAGACCGCGTCGTCGAAAATCAGGATGGCCGGATTGCGCAGGAGCGTCCGGGCGATGGTCAGCCGCTGTTTCTGCCCCCCCGACAGGGTGACACCCCGCTCACCGACCAGCGTGTCGTACCCCTGGGGAAAGCTCAGAATAACGTCGTGGATGGCCGCGGCCCGGGCCGCGGCTTCTATTTCCTCCTGCGTCACCGGGCGGTCAACCCCGTAGGCGATGTTCTCCCGGATGGTGCGGGAAAACAGGAACGACTCCTGGGCCACAATGCCAATCTGCCGGCGCAGGTCGCGCCGCGGGTACTGACGCAGGTCGCGGCCGTCCAGCAGAATTTGCCCCTCAGTGCAGTCGTAAAAGCGGGGCAGGAGGTTGACCAGGGTGCTCTTGCCGGAACCGGTTGGCCCCAGCAGGGCGATGGTCTGGCCCGGTTCCGCGGTAAAGCTGATGTCGCTCAGCACGGGGGTGTGGTTGTCGTAGGCAAAGGAGACGTGGCGGAACTCCACCCGGCCGCGCAGGGGGCGGGTCAGGCTGACCTGGCCCTCGTCCAGCGGTTCGCGGGGTTCGGCCAGAATTTCGGCCACCCGCGTATAGGAGACCAGCCCCATCGAAGTCTGTACAATCAGCCGGCCCAGGTTCTGCATTGGCCAGATAATCCAGATGACCAGCCCGGCCGCGGCCAGGTAGTCGCCCACGGTGATGGTGCCGTTGATAGCCATCACCGCGCCGATGAAAAAGACAAACAGCATCTGGGCGCTGGAGATAATTTCGGTGATGGGCCAGTACGCGCCGTGCAGTTTGACCAGCCGGCGGCCCCAGCCAAACTGGGCCGCGTTGTCCTGTTCAAAGCGTTCTTTTTCAAACTGCTGGCGGGCAAATGCCTTGACCACCCGGATACCGGTCAGGTTTTCCTGCAGGGTGGTCGACAGCTTGCCTTCCTGCTCCTGGTGGGCCTCGTAGGTGGCGTGTATCTTGCGAAAAAAGATGATGGAGATGGTCAGCACGACCGGCGTGGCGACCACCGAGTACAGAGCCAGCCGCGGGTTGATGACCCAGATAGCGCCGAAGTTCAGGCCGAACAGCAGGACAATCCGCCCCACGCCGATGGCCTGGTCGGCGATGAAGCGGCGAATGGTGACCACGTCGGAACTGCACCGCTGGACCAGTTCACCGGTCTGGGCGTGGTCGTGGTAGGTAAAGGGCAGGCGCTGGAGATGGTCAAACAGGTAGTTGCGCAGGCGCAGGATGATGCCGTCTGCGGCACGGGCGGCCCATTTGCCGCTCAGAAAGGTACCGCCAGCCTGCACCAGGGCCAGGGCCACAAATCCCAGGGCAACGACCGCCACCGGAACGGCCCGTGCCTCCGGAGCAACGGGCAGAATCTCGTCGATGAAGTAGCGCAGGAGCAGGTAGGTGGTAGTTTTGGCAATGGTTGCCACAGCCAGGCTGATAATAGCCACCAGGTACAGCAGACGAAAGCCGCCCATCAGCCGCCACAGCCCCACCAGACGGTATCTGGACAGGGTCTTCTGCAGGTCCAGGGGGGGATACAGTGTTGGTGATTGCATTGTTTTCAATCTCCTAATCTCCAATCTCTAATCTCCAAAAACAAAAAACCGCAGACCGGTGTCTGCGGCGCGGCGGGGTAAAGCTGTCCCGCGGGTCAAACAAAAAGCCGCAGACGGTGCGTCCGCGGCTCCGAAAACGGGCCGAGAATCAGGCTAGTGCCACGTTCCTCCGGAGTCGGCAGACGCACGGCGCGAAGGCGCGCCGGTTCCATCGCCAGTATCGAGCATACTTACAAATGCGATGCGGAAAAAATAACCTGTCATGCCGGACTCCTTTCGTGAATTTTTCAAACAGGTGGCTAACAGCATATCATAACAGCCGCGCTTCTGTCAAGTCCCGCGGCAGTTTTTTAAGGTTTTGCCGGGAAATCCGGCAATTTTTGGGG
>RFJV01000653.1 GCA_003694775.1 Chloroflexota bacterium
CCGGGAATAACGTCGCGCGCTTTGCCTACACCCACCAGCACCGGGTGGGCGTTCATCATACGTTCTACGGCTTCCTGGTTGGCTTTTTCAATGTCGACCATTGTATAGCTCCTTTATGTAAAGATTGGAGATTGGAGATTAATCTCCCAATCTCCAATCTCCAAAATTATTTCGCTTTCATCTTTGCCAGGATACTCATCAGCTTCTCATTACCGCCCGCCGGCGGTTTCCAATCAACGTGGATGGCTTTGGCTTCCTGGGCGACCAGACTTTCGGCAAAGGATTCCACGCCCACATTGATGCCGGCCAGCGGCTGTTTGATTTTGTCGATATCCACCGGCGTAAATTCCGTCGATGGGCCTTCGTCTTTGGGCGGGTTCAGCTTTGCCACCAGTTCACCGACGTACCGGACAGCCCGGTCGTTGCTGGTGCCGACCTTCGCGCCCGCACCCTGCAGAAGCTCGATTTGCTCTTCCATATCCTGCGGGTCCTGGTCGGTGCCGACAACCACGGCCACCACTTCCAGGTGCCGGCCTGCGGCCTGCGCTTTGGCAATGGCTTCTTTGATGGCCGGGGCCAGCTCGCTGGCCGGGTTGGGGTGCGAGCCGTAGCCCAGCACCACGTCCAGCAGGATGACTGCCACCTCCGGGTCCTCTGCTTCTTGCAGAAGCCGCTGGATGCGCAGGGTATTGTCCATCATTGGGTGCAGACGGCCCACGGTGAACTCGTCTTCACCCAGGTCAACAATGGTGTTCTCCTGGCTGACCAGCGAGTTTTGCAGAACGTTGTGCCCTTTGCGGATGGGGGCATTGGAGTAGACCGCCGGCAGGTAGTCTTCCAGGATGAGGAGGGCTTCAAAGGCCAGCGTGCCGCCGGAGAAGAGACCGCGCAGGTACTTCTGGCCGGGGGCGAACTTGCTGGTATCCACCTCGATGCCGGCTTCGGTTTTGCCGCCGTTCTTTGCCAGTTCGACCGCCAGGGCGGCGGCTTCATCGAAGGTACGCACAAAGTGCAGGTTGCCAATGCGGCTGGCCGGCGGCGTGTAGCCGATGAAGTCCACCACCACCGGCTTGCCGGCTTTGCGGGCCGCCCGGAGCAGTTCGTCGGCCACGGTTGGCGCCGGCGGCTTGGACACCAGGACGATGACCTCGGTGTCGGGGTCGCGGACAAAGAAGTCCAGACCCATTTTTGCGGTGATGCCGCCGATTTCTTCTTTCATATCTCTGCCGCCGGTGCCGAAGGCGTGGGTCAGCCCGCCGCCAAGCTGGTGAATCCGGGCACTGACCTGCTGGAGGCCCGTACCGGAGGCGGCCACCATCCCGATGTTGCCCTTGCGAACCCGGTTGGCAAAGCCCAGCCCAACCCCGTTGACGATAGCCGTACCGCAGTCCGGCCCCATCACCAGCAGGCCCTTTTGGGCGGCTTCTTTTTTGAGGGAGATTTCGTCTTCAACGGATACGTTGTCGCTGAAGAGGAAGGCGTGCTTGCCCAGCCGCAGGGCTTCGCGGGTCACCCCGGCGGCATAGCGGCCAGGGACGGAGATGAGCACCCATTGGGCTTCGGGGAGCATCTCTGCCGCGGTTTCCAGGCTCTTGGGGCGGAAGGCCTGCCCTTCGGTGGAGCGTTTGCGGGTGAGCAGGTTGTCCACTTCGGCCAGGGCGGCCTCGGCCGCGGCTTCGTCTTCGCCTTTGACCACAATGATAAGGTCATCCGGCTTGGCGGCCTGGGCTTCGGGAACCAGCAGGCCGCTCTGGGCCAGGATGTCCTTGTTGGCGTCGGTGCCCATCACCACGCCGGTATCCAGAACACCGGGCATTTTGCCCAGCGAGCTTTGCAACTGCATCAAAATCGTAGAGTCGTAGTAGGCTCCGGACCGAATTTCTACTTTCAGCGCTGTCATTGTTTGCTCCAAAAAACAAAAAAATGGACGATTTTTTTCTCAGTCCGGGGCAGGTCCCAAAATCTTCCGGGGACCTGCCCCGGTGACGGTCAGTGCCCCGTTACACAACAATCTCTTCGGGGACTTCAAATTCTTCGCTCTGCTTGACCAGTTCTTCGGGGATATTGTCGAACACGAACTTGGAGCCGATAACTTCCTGGTCAAAGTTCTTGACCGAGCGGTGCCACATATCCTGGGTGATGGTGTACACGCGGGCGCCGCCCAGTTCGTGCTGGTACTCCGGCCAGGGGTAGGGGGTCTGCCCGGTGCGGAAGCCGAGCATCCAGCCGTTGTAGCTTTCAAAGGTTGACCAGAACTCTTTCTGCTGGAGCACTTCCAGGGCGTAGTAGCACTTGGCATAGTACATGGCCGCGCCGATGCGCCCTTTGCGGATGAAGGTCATGGTGTGGTGGCTGATGTTGATGTCCGGGTTCAGGATGCGCCCGTTCGCCATACCGGCCAGCTTGCCATCGATAATGCCGACCAGCACGTACGGGTCCTTGAGCCGGTTGCGGTACCAGCCCAACAGTTCGGCATACACACGGACGCCCACAATGTCGTAGAAGTCGTGCTCAACCTTCATGATTTTTTCTATATAGGAGAGCATCTTGGGGACTTCTTCCTTGCGGGCGTGGCGGATGAACATGGTTTTGTCTTTGAGCTGAACCATTGCATTGGGCCACGGCTTTAATTCCATCGCCGGGGCGCGCAGGAACTGCTCAATTTCTGAGGCCTTGATGGTAAATTCACTCTTGGTTACTTCAACCGGAGGTTCGAGGTACATCGTTGTTTGCTCCTTATTGGTTTTAAAAATTTAAATACAAGTAACGGGTACAAAAAAGGGATGTGGAAAGGCTGGTTACTTGTCTACAATAGGGGCGGAACAACGAATCCGGCAAAGCGAGGAAAAGCCTATTCGCCCCATTGCGAATCTTGCGAGGACACCTGTATTACAGGTGCGAGTATACCACCAGACATAACAGGAGTCAACTCCGCAGATTCGGTAAACGCTTCCTGTACCCAGCCTGAAACACCTGCTGAAACGATTTACTCTCCCCTATGCATCACCTCCTTTCAGGATAGATGAGGGAGAACCGATTTTATGCCAGGGTGCGCTTTTCCCGGTCGTAGTTCTGTCCCAGGAAAGCCGGCGCTCTGACCTGCTTGAAAGCAAACATCATCACCAGGATAGTGGCGATGTAG
>RFJV01000654.1 GCA_003694775.1 Chloroflexota bacterium
CTACGTGGTGGTGGAAAAAGAACTGCCGGTGGGGCAGATGAGCCGGGTGCTGGTGACCGGCGCCATGGAGTACGACCTCGTCGCCATGCCCGCCGACGAGCCGGTGATGGTGGTGTAACTGGCGATACGGTACTACTTTAAGATGACCGGCAGATACGTACTGTAAACTATCTGGGAAGACCCTAAACTTACTTCATCAAGCCATACGGTTGTGTCGGTTCCGCCCCTCTGTTCCAGAGTGATACGTACTCCGGTGGGGCCGGTGTATACATCCCCTGAATCCAGCGATAGCCACGCGTGTTGCCAATCACCCACTGTTGAAGTTGAGAAACTACTGGCTGTCGACAGTCCCGTCCCCAGCATGTCTACAATGAACAAATCGTTGCCGTCTCCATTGTTTACTTTGTACCAAAAAGAGAGCACCGGCCTATAGCTACCGGTTATATAACCGGTTTGGGTTAGAGTAACTGTTCCAGACAGGCTTAAACTGGCCGCACCGCTGCGATGTCCAACAGTGATGGTGGTGGGTGAGGTTCCGGTTACCTGCCAGCCTGCCGGACCGGTTTCAAAATCACCGTTTTGAATGATATTATCTGGCGGGCGTAGAGTAAGTGTTAGCGGCGTTACTGTCTGTAAATCGGGCACGGTTACCCGGACGGGTTGGGGAGTGTTCCAACCTGTAGGGTGAGTGGCTGTAATGTCAAAGGTTCCTGCGCCGGTGTGCAAGGCGTAACTGCCGTCTGCCGCGCTCGAAGTGGTTAGCGCCCCCCCCGCGGTTACAGTAACGCTCCCCAGAAACGGCTTACCTTGGTTATCGAGAACTTTACCGGCTACAATGCCACCGACCGTGATGGTTTGTTCCGCCCAGGGACTAGGCACTTCGTGCAAGTCACCACCATTTTGCTCATGCCAGGTTCTGGCCCGGACTACATATTGTTGGCCCGGTTCCACGGTAAATGAGGCGCTGGTAGCGGTAGGGATAGGGCTGGTACTGCTATCGAAGACTTGCAGGTTGGTCCAGGTGGATTCTGAGGCTTTGCGGTACTGGGCCTCGTAGGCGAACAGATGGAACCCGCTGCGTGGTGTGCCGTTCCAAGAGGCCGTTACCTGGGTGGGACTATCGATGGTAAGGGTAAGGGTTGTGGTGGGGGCGATATCCAGAAAAGTGTCATCTACCCATACCACGTTTTCCTCCAA
Organism: Chloroflexota bacterium; assembly: GCA_003694775.1. Lineage (GTDB taxonomy): Bacteria > Chloroflexota > Anaerolineae > 4572-78 > J111 > J111. The sequence continues at coordinate 1,198 of RFJV01000654.1, forward strand.
AGGGGGCGCATCGTCTATACTTCTGACGCGCACAAATACGGTAATGGTTGTTGATTGGGCCTGTGCCCCCACCCCCGGATAGAACCAATCGGCGTCCAGTCCTTCTTCTGGCCCCCAGATAACATTTGCCCCCGCTGGGTCGGTGCCGCCAAACGGGTCGATGCCCACGCTCCGAAACATTTTATTATGAATTTTGGTCGTGGTATTGCCGTACACCTGGAGTATTCCGGCCTGAAAGCCGTAATATTCGCCGATGGTTACACCGGAAACCTGCTGGTAAATACCGGCATCAAACGGACTGGTTGACCAGTAAAGCTGGGCATCGGTGCCATCCCGCTTTTCGACCGAGCCAAATAAAAACTCAACTGCTGAGGCTCTAAAATAACGCAGTCTGTTTCCGTTATCAGGGGTACCGGCAGGAATATAGAAACGTTGCCAGTTGTGAGCCACTTCCAGGTCGAAGGTTCTCCCTCCGCCGGTCCACTCGCCGTATTTTACAAAGGGGGGTTCCAAACCATCGTTTTGAAGCAGGTTGGCGGCCCAAGCTGAAGACCAGAGGACAAACATCAGCCCGGTAATCAGGGCAATCAGAAGAAGGGGGAGCTTTAGATTTGGTAAGGATTGCATAGAGAGTCTCTGTTTTTCAGACGAAATGTAGCTGAAATGTCAGTACAGGTACTGCCGGTATTGTATCCCATAAAGGGTGGGATGACAATGGGATTTGTTTCTTAATGTTACTGGACAGGCAGAGAAACTTTAGGAGACCCTACACCCCAAAATTATACCGCCACAGCATATGGTACATCACAATACCCACGCTGGTCGCCAGGTTGAGACTGCGTGCTCTGGGGTTGCTCATCGGGATGGTGGC
>RFJV01000118.1 GCA_003694775.1 Chloroflexota bacterium
AGAAAAGGAACAACAGGATGTTTCACGGAGGATGGTGGACTTTTATCCGCTTTGACGAAGAACGGGACCGGCCGCGCATTACCTGGGCGCTTCTGCGCCGGGTATGGGAGTATGCCCGTCCCTATCAGGGGAGAACCCTGGGGCTTCTGCTGACCATCTTTGCCATTACCGGCCTGAGTCTGGTTCCGCCCCTGCTGTACCGGGATTTGATTGATAACGCTATCCCTAACCGGGATATAACCCGCATCAACTGGCTGGCCCTGGGAATGATTGGCATCCCCCTGCTGAACGCGGCCATCGGCGTGGGCCAGCGGTACCTGAGCGCCACCGTAGGCGAGGGTCTGATTGCCGACCTGCGGAACGCGCTGTTCGACCATATGCAGAGAATGAGCCTGCGCTTTTTTACCCACGCCAAAACCGGCGAGCTGATGAGCCGGCTCAACAACGACGTGGTCGGCGCGCAGACCGCGCTCACCAGTACCTTTGTCAACATCATCAGCAACATCGTGCTGATTGTTTCCACCCTGGCGATAATGGTTTCGCTGGAGTGGCGGCTGACGCTCCTGAGCGTCATCATAGTACCCCTGTTCCTCATCCCGACCCGCCGGGTAGGCCGGATTCTGCGGGAGGTGCGGCGTCAGAGCCTGGACCTGAACGCCCGAATGAATGCCCTGATGCACGAAACCCTGAATATCAACGGCGCCCTGCTGGTCAAGCTGTTTGGCCGGCAGGAAGACGAAATGCGCCGCTTCCGCGAGCGCAGTGCCGCGGTGGCCCGGATTGGGGTAAAATCCGCCCTGATTGGCCGCTGGTTTTTTGTTGGGCTGGGTGTGGTCAGCGCGGTGGGGACGGCAGTGGTCTTCTGGGCCGGGGCGTACCTGGTTCTGCAGGGCGAATTCACCATCGGCACGATTGTGGCCTTTGGGGCGTACGTTACCCAACTGTACGGCCCGCTCAGCTCTATCAGCAATGCCCACGTGGAATTTGCCACCAGTATGGTCAGTTTTGAGCGGGTGTTCCAGGTGCTCGACCTGCCGGTGGAGATACAGGACAAGCCGGACGCGGTAGAGCTGACCAACGTACGCGGGGAAGTGACTTTTGATGATGTCTCCTTCAGCTACACTGCCGGCGGTGACGGCGGCGCGGCGGCCCTGGGACTGAATGCCGGTCGCGATACCGGCGATGGTACGTCGGCTTCGTTTATGCCTCGGATTTCGGAGCGGCAGATGGCCCTGGAGCACATCAGCTTTCACATTATGCCGGGTGAGCTGGCCGCCCTGGTTGGGCCGAGCGGGGCAGGCAAAACCACCGTTACCTACCTGCTCCCCCGCCTGTACGACCCCACGTCGGGCCGGATTTGCCTGGACGGGTACGACCTGCGGGATATCCGCCTCTCTTCCCTGGCGCGGGCCATCGGAATGGTCACCCAGGAGACATTTTTGTTTAACGACACCCTGCGGGCCAATCTGCTTTACGCCCGGCCAGATGCCTCCCAGCAGGAGCTGGAAGAAGCGTGCAAGGCGGCCAATATACATCACTATATTGTTAGCCTGCCGAAAGGCTACGATACCGTGGTCGGAGAACGGGGCTACCGGCTCAGCGGTGGGGAGAAACAGCGTATTGCCATTGCCCGCGTTATTCTGAAAGACCCCCGTATCCTGGTGCTCGACGAGGCGACCAGCAACCTGGACAGCCAGAGCGAGGCCCTGATTCAGGAGGCCCTGGAGCGAATTATGAAAGGCCGGACCAGTATTGTCATTGCCCACCGGCTCAGCACCATCCTGGCCGCGGATGTTATCCTGGTGCTGGACCAGGGCCGGCTGGTGGAGCAGGCCCGCGGTATGAACGGCAAATCGGCTCACGAGCTACTGCTGGCGCGGGACGGTCTGTATGCCAGCCTGTACCGCACCCAGTTCCGCGACCCCGCGCCGACGATTCCGGTGTAGAGGTTTGGAAGATGACCCTGAAGCCGGCGTTTGAGGTTATCGGGTTGGGAGCCAGCCCGGTAGACATTCTCAGCCTGGTCGAGGAATTCCCAACCGGGGAATCGGTCCACCAGGCCCAGGCAATGGCCATCGACGGCGGGGGGCCGGTGGCTACGGCGATGGCCACCCTGGCCCGGCTGGGCGCCCGGACGGCGATGGTCGATGTCATCGGCGATGACTGGCGCGGGCAGGTTATCCGGCAGAGCTTTTTGCGTCTGGGGGTGGGGGTCGACTTTCTGCGAGTTCAACCCGGCAGAACTTCGGCCACTTCCAGTATTCTGGTGCGCCGCCGGGACGGGGCGCGGGTGATTGTCTTCTTTCCGGGTGATGGGGACGGAGTGACCCCTGCCGACCTGCCGCGGGCGGCTATTGCCGCGGCCCGCTTTCTGCACGTCAACGGACGCCATTGGGAGGCCTGTCTGGAGGCCTGCCGGCTGGCGCGCCAGCATGGCGTTCAGGTGTCTTTTGACGGGGGCGCGCATCGCTACCGGCCAGACCTGGACCGGCTGATGCCGCTGGTGGACATCTGTATTGTGGCCCGGCAGTTTGCCGAAGCCTACACCGGAGAGACGGATGTCCACCGGGCCGGGATGGCACTTCTGGCAGAGGGTGCGCGGCTGGTCGCCATTACCGATGGCCTGCACGGCAGCTGGATTTTCCCCGCCGGCCAGCCCGCTTTTCACCAGCCGGCCTTCCAGACCGCGGGGGTGGTCGATACCACCGGCTGTGGTGACAGTTATCACGGTGCGTTTCTGTTTGGCTTGCTAAGAGGTTTTGACCTGCGGCAGACCGCGGCCCTGGCCAGCGCGGTCGCCGCGCTGAACACGCGGGGGCTGGGGGGACGCGCTGGTCTGCCTACCCTTGAGGAGGCCGTGGCTTTTATGGCGCAGGCGCGCCCGCTGGAAGAGCGGCCCTTTTGACGAATTCGCGGTCTCGTGGTATACAATGCCCATTCGCCACACTTCCCATCGCACAGAGGACAGCAAAATGAATCATCCCACCATCACCGTTGTTGGTAGCTTTGCCGTTGGAATGACCATCCGCACCGACCGGATGCCCGTATTCGGCGAAACCCTGCGCGGCTCCGATTTTGATATGGGGCCGGGCGGCAAAGGGTCGAACCAGGCGGTGGGCGCGGCCCGGCTGGGCGCGTCGGCCTGGTTTGCCGGCATCATTGGCCAGGATAAGCTGGGCGATATTGCCGTGGACCTGTACGCGGCGGAGGGGGTCAATACCCGTTATCTCCACCGCACCGAAAAAATGGCAACCGGCGTGGGCTTTATCATCCTCAACCAGGCCGGGGAGAACGGCATCATTCTGGATATGTCGGCCAACCGGCTGATGGACGCGGCCTTTGTGGACGGGGTGGAAAGCCAGATTGCCCGGAGCGACCTGGTGGCCTCGGTGCTGGAGATACCGGTGGAAGCCGCGGCGCGGGCAATGGCCCTGGGACGGCGTCACGGGGTGCGGACTTTGCTGAACCCCGCGCCCGCCGCGCCCCTGGACGAGTCTATCCTGCAGAATGTTGACGTGCTGACCCCCAACGAAACCGAGCTTCGCATCCTGCTGGGCCTGCCGCCGGACGACCCCACCCCAACGCCGGAGCTGGCCCACCGCCTGCAAGAGATGGGGGCGCGTACGGTAGTGGTCACGATGGGGCACGCCGGCGCGCTCATTCTGGACGACGGCATACAGACCCAGGTTCCGGGAGTCGGTGTGGAGGTTGTGGATACCACCGGCGCGGGCGATGCCTTCAATGCCGGGCTGGCTGTGGCCCTGTCCGAGGGACGGGACCTGGTGGAGGCAGTAAAATTTGCCAACTGCTGTGGCGCGCTGGCCTGCACCCGGCTGGGGGTCATCCCGGCCTTGCCGGACCGCCAGGCCGTGGAGCGGGTGTTCGAAGCGAATTTTGAGGCGTAGAACGGGCGTAGGGGCGTAGCACCGCTACGCCCACAGCACCGTTACGCCTCGTCGTAGGCCCGCTTGACTTCCCCGGCAATGATGTGCAGTCCTTCCTGCACTACCGGGTCGGACTGGGCGTAGGAAACGCGGATACACTCGTGCTTGTGCCGCCAGTCGCCGGGCAGGCCGGGGAAGAAGTATTCTCCGGGCACTACCAGCACCCGGCGCTGTTTGAGCCGCTGGTAGAGGGTCAGCGTGGTGATGGGCAGGTCTTTGAACCAGAGCCACAGGAAAAAGGCCCCTTCCGGCTTGTGGATGTAGCAAGGCAGACCGGCCAGCTCCTGCCGCAGTTGGGCCGCGGCCTGCTCCGCCTTGCGCCGGTAGTAGGGCCGGATGACCTCCCGGCTCAGGCGGATGATTTCCCCGCTCCGAATCAGGTCCGCTACCAGACCGGCCCCCAGGCCGCCCGGCGCCAGGCTGGTGATGGCATTCATCGCCGAAATGGCCTGGATGACCGGCTCCGGCGCAATCACAATCCCCGTGCGGACGGACGGCAGTCCCAGCTTGGACAGGCTCATACACAGGATAACGTTCTCATCCCAAACCGGCTCGGCCTCGGTGAAGACGATGCTGGGGAACGGCAGGCCGTAGGCGTTGTCGATGATGAGCGGAATATCGTGCGCCTGGGCCAGGTCGACCAGCCGCCGGAGTTCCTGGTTGGTGAGCACGTTGCCGGTCGGGTTGGTGGGCCGGGACACACAAATCGCGCCGATGTTGTCGCCCACGGACAGGGCGTCGAAATCAACGTGGTATTTGAAGGTCTGTTCGTCCAGAAACTCGAACTGGGGGCGGTTGGCGGTAAAGAAGTCGCCGGTCAGGCCGACATCCTCGTAGCCGATGTATTCCGGGGCCAGGGGGAGGAGAATCTTCTTGCGGCTTCCGTCGGGGTAGGGGCCGGCAAACATATTGAACAGCAGGAAAAACGCGCTCTGGCTTCCGTGGGTCAGGGCGATGTTTTCTGCCGACACGGGCCAGCCGTACTCCTGCCGGAGCAGGCCGGCCAGGGCCTGCCGCAGGTCGGGCGACCCCTGGGGCGGGGCGTAGTTGCCCACCCAGCGTTCAAATTCGCCGGGGGCAGCCAGGATTTTTTCGACCTGCCGGCGAAAGGCGGTCTGGAGTTCGGCGATGTGGGCCGGATTGCCGCCGCCCAGCATCAGCACCGGCTCGTCGCCGGCCAGGGCACTGCCCAGGTCGTCCATCAACTGCAGGATGCCGGATTGGGAGGTGAATTTCTGTCCGAAGGATGAAAGCTTCATTTTTGGGCGTCCTTTTTGGTGGGGATTTTAGATGGCGAGGTCAAAGGGCAGGTCGCTAATATCTCTCAAACGGCGACCGTCCACGAGGGTTTTCAGCATATCGAGCTGGTCTTCGTTGTCTGCTTCTTCGATGGCCTTTTGGAGTTCTGGTAGGGCAAAGTGGTAAACACAGTCCAGGTCACCGGTTCCGAGGGCCAGTGAGGCAATGCGGGTGGGCAGAGGCTCCGCGGTCACGGCAACGATGTGCGGCGTATGGCCTTTCCGGTTGCGCACCAGGTTCAGTGCTTCGGTGCGGGTGTTTTGAGACCGGTCACTGCGGATGGTCCATTTGCAGGAAATGCTGGCGTGCAGAAGGGGGAGCGGATGGTCAGGGTCGGGGTGATTGGCGGCTCTTAAAGGCGTACCTCGGACAATGGGGGTGTCGCTTTCAAGAATTGTTTGGTGGTGGTTAATTTCGTCATCGGAAACGGGCCGCCGGCTTATCACTATATCAGGACGGATAATGTAGTTTCCGCCCAAAGCCGCGCCTAATATCGGGTCTTCATTGACCTTTTGCTCAATATGAGCCAGGTGTTCATATTGGTAGAAGCTGGATATGGCTAATTTCCCTACTTCATACAGCCACTTGCCCGGACGGAGGTGCTGAAGCAGGTTAAATGCGTTGGTAATAAATTCCTG
>RFJV01000655.1 GCA_003694775.1 Chloroflexota bacterium
ATCGCCGAGCAGTTGGTGGTTATGCTGGATATCCCGCCCGACGAGGTTCGGGTGGCCTTAAAAGATAGCAAAGTAACAGAGTAGCAGGGTGGCAAAGTAGCAAAGTAGCAGGGTAGCAAAGCAGCAGAGTGGCAGAGCTACCACCTTGATTTCACGGAGCACAATGGGCGATTTAACCCTGGCCGATGTGATAGAAGGCCTGACCGGACAAAAAATTACGGCCCCTCACCCTATCAACCGGGTGGTTATCGACTCCCGGCAGGCGGGAGAGGGGGACCTGTTTGTGGCTTTACCCGGCGAACATCACGATGGGCACGATTTTGTACCCGATGCCTTTGCCCGCGGGGCCATTGCCGCTGTTGTGCACCGTCCGGTGGCCGGACATCCACCGGCTCAGGTTATCGACACCCGCGGCGACACGCCGGCGGTGGTCACGGCCTTGCCGGTCTGTATCCAGGTGGAAGACAGCCTGGCCGGTCTGCAGAAGCTGGCCGCTTTCTGGCGTTCCCGGCACAGCCCGCGAGTGATTGGCATCACCGGGAGCGTGGGCAAGAGCACCACCAAGGAACTGGTCTGGAATGTTCTCTCCACCCGCTACCGGACCCTGAAAAATCCGGGCAACCTGAACAATGAAATCGGCCTGCCGCTGACACTGACCGAACTGACCGCCGAACACGAGCGGGTGGTGCTGGAAATGGGCATGTATGCCCTGGGAGAAATTGCCCAGCTCTGCCGGATTGCCCGGCCGCACGTAGGGGTGGTTACCAATGTTGGCCCGACCCACCTGGAGCGGCTCGGCTCCATCGAGCGGATTGCTCAGGCCAAAAGCGAACTGGTTCAGGCGCTCCCCTCTGCCGATGAGGGAGGGGTGGCTGTTCTGAATTATGACGACCCGCTGGTCCGGCCAATGACCTACCAGACCAGGGCACGGGTGGTCACCTACGGCCTGTCGCCGGAGGCAGACCTGTGGGCCGACAATGTGACCAGCACCGGGCTGGAGGGGATACGCTTTACCTTTCATTACCAGGGTGAGGACATTCATGCCCGTGTGCCCCTGCTGGGGCGACACAGCGTGCACACAGCCTTGCGGGCCGCGCTGGTCGGTCTGGTAGAGGGGCTGGCCTGGGACGAGATTATCGCCGGCCTGCAAACTCTGCCCGAAACCACCCAACTGCGGCTGGTGGCCGCGCCGGGGCCTAACGGCTCAACGGTGCTGGACGACACTTACAACGCCAGCCCTGCCTCGACCATCGCCGCCCTGAACCTGCTGGATGACCTGACCGCCTACCGTAAAGTTGCCGTTTTGGGCGACATGCTGGAGCTGGGCAGTTACGAGGAAGAGGGGCATCGCAAGGTCGGGTGCCGGGCCGCGGATGTGGTCGACCTGCTGATAACCATCGGACCGCGCGCCCGGTGGATTGCCGAAGAAGCCATCGCCTGCGGCCTGACAGCCGACGCGGTGCGGCAGGTCGAAAGCAATCAGGAAGCCATTGCCTTCCTGCAAGATTACCTCGGCCCCAACGATGTGGTGCTGGTTAAAGGTTCCAACGCCCTGCACCTGGACGAGATTGTCTCTGCCCTCGCCCGTCAGGGCAAGCGGACGGACCGGAAAGCATAGCCGGTCGGAGAATTTTATGGCCTATTCATTAACGCTGGGCACAATTTCATTTTTGCTGGCCGTTATCTGGGGCAGACCGCTCATTACCCTGCTCCGGCGCTGGAATATCGGCAAGGGGATTCGGATTGAAGGGCCGCAAACCCACCAGGTGAAAACCGGCACACCGACAATGGGGGGGCTGATGATTTTGATACCGGTGCTGGTGATTACCGGCGTACTGAATATCGCCAACCTGATGGGCTTTACCCTGATTGGCCGGTCTGTGCTGGTGCCGATGGGGGTGATGACCGCCTTTGGCGCGCTGGGCGCGGTGGACGACCTGATTGGCGTCAAAGTCATCCCGACCGGTCTGCTGGGCCGCTACAAACTGCTGTGGCAGGTCATTTTTGCCACCATAACCGCCCTGTTTCTGCATTACGGCCTGGACCTGCGAAGCATTGCCATTCCCGGCGTGCCGGAAAAGATTGACATCGGCTGGCTCTATATTCCGATAGCCATCTTTATCATCGTGGGTACGTCGAACGCGGTCAATCTGACCGATGGCCTGGACGGGCTGGCCGGAAGCATTGCCGCCGTGGCTTTCAGTGCCTACGGGGTGATTGCCTTTCTGCAGGGGCAAATCTGGCTGGTCGCTTTTGTGTTCACCGTGGTGGGCGGAATACTGGCTTTCTTGTGGTACAACGCCCATCCGGCAGAACTGTTTATGGGCGATACCGGCTCGCTGGCCGTGGGGGCCACCCTGGCGGTGGTTGCCCTGATGACCGGGCAGTGGCTGTTGCTTCCCGTCATCGGCTTTGTGTTTGTCGCCGAGGCTCTGTCGGTGATTCTGCAGGTGGCTTACTTCAAGCTGACCGGCGGCAAACGGCTGTTCAAGATGGCCCCGCTCCATCATCATTTTGAACTGCTGGGCTGGTCGGAAACGCACGTCACCCAGCGGTTCTGGTTGATTGGTATTCTGTCGGCAATGCTGGGGATTGCCCTGGCTTTGATTTAGAGATTGGAGATTAGAGATTGGAGAATAAAAACTCCCCAACTCACAAACTCTCCAACTTTCTAACTCACAAACTCTCCAACTCTCTAACTCACCAACTATTTGAGGAGGTTCTACATCATGTCTTTGAACGGAAAACAACCGAAACGCAGTTCACGCCCTCATCCGGAGCTGACGGTGGCCGCATCGGCGTCGGAGCGGGAGGCCGCTTACTACGCCGCGCTGGAGCTGGTCGCCCAGATTGACGAGGCCCTGACCCGCGGCACCCGGCACTACCGCAACAAGGCCGGGGAACTGCTGACCACCCTGGACCAGGTGGTGCACGCTATTTTGAACAACGACCTGCTGTTGCCGGAAACGACCGCAGAGGCGGAACTGCTCTGGACCGCACCCCAGGAACTGGCGGCCTGATTAATAAATGAATACACTCAGCGCGTTTCAAGGCTTGCGGTTTGTTGTAGTGGGCCTGGGGCGCGAAGGACAGGCTCTGGCGCTGTACCTGGCCAGACACGGTTTCCCGGTCACTGCGACCGACATCCAGCCGCCCAAAAAACTGGGCGATGTGGTTGCGTCGCTGGCCGAAGCCGGCGTGTCGCTGGTGCTGGGGGAGCACCCTCTGTCTCTGCTGGATGAAGCCGACCTGCTGTTCGTCAGCCCCGGTATTCCCCTGGAAATACCGTTCTTGCAGGCGGCCCGGTCGCAGGGTATCCCGCTGAGCACCGAAACCCGGCTCTTCTGCCATCTCTGTCCGGCACCGGTAGTCGGCATTACCGGCTCCAGCGGTAAAACGACCACCACTACCCTGACCGGTAAAATCTTGCAGGCTCAGGCCGAACACAGCGGCAGTCCCCGGCGGATTTGGGTGGGCGGCAATATCGGGCGGCCCCTCATCGAGGTGGTCGACCAGATTACCGCCGACGACCTGGTGGTGATGGAGCTGAGCAGTTTTCAGCTGGAGTTCTTCCACCCCACCCTGAACGAGACCGTACCCGCCGACCGCCTTTCCGGCGCCCTGGGCGACCTGCTGTCTGGCTGGAGTCCTGCCGTTAGCGCCATCCTGAACATCACGCCGAACCACCTGGACCGGCATCCGTCGATGAAGGAGTACGTCCAGGCCAAGCGGGCCATTATTGATTACCAGCGCCCCACCGACGTGATGGTGATGAACCTGGATGACGATATGTCGCGCACCATCGGACGCCAGTACCCCGCCCGCGCTCGCTGGTTCAGTCTGGAGTCACAGTTGCCCGGCGGGGCCGCCATTGCCGGTGATACCGTGGCCCTGCTGGATGCGCAGGGGAACGTTCAGCCCGTCCTCCCGGTTGCAGAGGTGAAACTGCGCGGGCGGCACAACCTGAGCAACATTCTGGCGGCCTGCCTGCTCTCTCACGCCGCCGGCGCGTCCATCGAGGCAATGCGCGAGGTGATTTCTACCTTTACCGGCGTGGAGCACCGGCTGGAACCGGTCCGGGAATTGGCCGGGGTCAGATACATCAACGACAGCATCGCCACCAGCCCGGAACGGCTGATAGCCGCCCTGAACTCGTTTGAGGAGCCGATTGTCCTGCTGGCCGGAGGCCGGGATAAGCATCTGCCCTGGAACCAGGCCGCCCGGCTTATGCTGTACAAAACCCGGCATGTCATCCTGTTTGGAGAAGCCACCGAAATTATCGCCGCGGCTGTTGAGCAGGCCAGACAGGACATCTCCGATGCCGCCACTACCCTGCACCGCTGTACCAACCTGGAAGAAGCGGTCAGGCTGGCCTCTACCGTGGCCCGTCCCGGCGATGTGGTGCTCCTTTCGCCCGGCTGTGCCAGCTTTGATGCCTTCAAGGATTTTGCCGAGCGGGGCCGGGTATTCAGGGAATTAGTTTCAAGGTTGTAAATGATGTCTCCCAAAAAAATGGATGACCAGCACCGAATAGACTATATTTTACTGGTGACCATCATTGCCTTGCTGGTTATAGGTCTGCTGATGGTGTTCAGTGCCACCTTTGCCCTGGGATACCAGCTTTACCAACAGCCCACCTATTTTTTGATGCGCCAGCTTTTGTGGGTGGGAGTTGGTGCGCTGGCAATGATGGTGACCACCCGCCTGGAGTACCATATCTGGCTGAGATTTTCTACCTGGATTATTCTGGCCACTCTGGCCCTGCTCATCCTGGTTCTGCTGGTGGGCGATTCCCGTTTTGGGGGCCAGCGCTGGCTGTTCAACGGTTCGGTTCAGCCTTCGGAGCTGGCCAAGCTGGCGACCATCATTTACGTGGCCCACTGGTTGTCGTCCAAGGGGGAGCAGTTGCGGCGTTTTGACCACGGCCTCATTCCCTACGCCGTGCTGGTCGGCGGAATTACCGGCCTCATTATCCTGCAAAGAGACCTGGGTACGGCAGTGCTGGTCGCGGCCACGGCCCTGACGATGTTTTTTGTGGCCGGCGCCAGCATCTGGCAGTTCAGTCTGATTGGCTTGCTGGGGAGTGCCGCCCTGGTGGTGCTGGTAACCCAGTCATCTTACCGGATGAGCCGTGTCCTGACTTTCCTGGACCCGTTCAGCGCCGACCCGCAGGGGGCCGGGTATCAGATTCGCCAGATTTTGATTGCTCTGGGGTCGGGCGGTATTTTTGGCCTGGGGTTTGGCGTCAGCCGGCAGAAATTCGGCTACATCCCCGCCTCCCACACCGACGGCATCTTTGCCATTCTGGGAGAGGAGCTGGGGCTGGTGGGGTCGCTGTTAGTGATTGGTCTGTTTGCCCTGCTGGCTTACCGGGGGTTCAAAATTGCCCTGGCCGCGCCCGACACTTACGGGATGGTGCTGGCTACCGGCATTACGTGCAGTTTGATTTACCAGGCCATTATCAACATCGGCGTCGTCACAGCGACTCTGCCTTTTACCGGCATGCCTCTACCGTTCATCAGTTTTGGCGGGTCGTCCCTGGTGGTTTGTATGGCCGGGGCGGGGTTACTGCTGGCTGTGTCGCGGCGAACACTGCCCGATGAACTGCAGGACGAGGAGCTTCGTGAAACTGGTCATCTCCGGAGGCGGAACCGGCGGGCACGTGTATCCGGCGCTCGCCGTCGCCGCCGCCCTTCAACGGCAGAAGCCTGATAGCCGGATTGTCTGGATTGGCACCGGGGAGGGGATGGAAGCCGACCTGGTGCCCAGAGCCGGATTAACATTTGAATCGATTGCCGCGTCTGGCCTGCGGGGACGCAATCCCCTGGCCGCGGTTCGCAGTGCCGTCCGGCTGGGACGGGGCTTCTGGCAGAGCCGGCGTCTGCTCCGCCGGCTCCGGCCCGATGTGCTGTTTGTGACCGGCGGGTACGTCTGCGTGCCGGTTACGCTGGCCGCCCGCCAGATGGGTATTCCGGTGGTCATTTACCTGCCGGACATTGAGCCGGGGCTGGCTATCAAATTTCTGGCTCGATTTGCCAGCCGGGTGGCCGTAACCACCCCGGAAGCGCAAACCTTCTTCCGCCCCGGCCTGACGGTGGTGACCGGCTACCCGGTACGCCCGGAGCTGGAAACACCCCCCTCGGAGGCGGTACGGGCCGAGGCCCGCCGCCGGCTGGGGCTGACCGGCGACCTGCCGGTTCTGCTGGTTTTCGGGGGGAGCCGGGGGGCGCGCAGTATCAACCGTGCCCTGACCGCCCATCTTGAGCCTCTGCTGGAGGTGTGCCAGATTGTCCATGTGACCGGCAGGCTGGATGAAGCCTGGGTGCTGGAGCGCCGGGCCAATCTGCCCGCCGACCGGCAGGCCCGCTACCGCGTGTCGGCCTACCTGCACGATGAAATGCCGCTGGCCCTCCAGGCCGCAGACCTGGTAGTGTCCAGGGCCGGGGCCAGCACGCTGGGAGAATTTCCTGCCGTGGGGCTTCCGGCGGTGCTGGTGCCTTACCCGTATGCCGGGGCGCACCAGGCGCGAAACGCCGATTACCTGGCAAAGCATGGCGCCGCAGTCGTCATCCAAGATAACCTGTTGGCGCAGAAACTGGGGGAAACCGTGCTGGAATTGTTGAATCATCCGGAAAAATTATCCGCCATGCGCCGGGCCAGCCAGAAGCTGGCTGTACCGGGCGCGGCTCTGCACCTGGCGCGTCTTATCCAGGAGGTGGGAACCTATGCAGATTGACTGGACCGTTCTGACCTATTTTGTCATTGGCCTGTTCGCCTTGAACGGTTTCTTCCGCGGCTGGTGGAAGGAAGCCATTACCACCGCGTTTCTGGCCTTTCTGGTATTTTTGCTGGCCCAGCCGGATTTTGCCGCCAGCTTTGTTGAACTGGTGAATACCATCCTGCAAACCGTCTGGAGTGTTCTGCCCACCTCGCTGACTTCCCTGCTCCAGAACTCTTTTCCCGGCGGTCCGGTGTCCGGGGTGTCGGCCAATGCTATCCGCATTGACCCCTCGGACGGCAATACCTGGCTTTTACTGCTCATCGTGGTGATGGCTGTCGCTATCCTGCTGGGCCGGATGACCCTCCCCGCCGGGCCGGGAGGCGGCTACCAGGTCCGCCCGGTGGGCAGTCTGCTGGGCGGGCTGGTCGGCGGGCTGAACGGCCTGATTGTGATGAACCTGGTGCGGGAGTATATCGAAGGCCGGAACCTGCCGGGCAGTGCCGCCGGCCTGCCCACCGAAATCGCCGCCCGGTCGGCCTCGACGCCTTTTGCCGTGGCCTCGTCCGGGGTGTCTATTCAGGCCGTTAACGTCCCTTCAACCACCATTATGGAGGGCTACTTACCCTGGATACTGATGATTATCGGCGGGCTGGTGTTCCTGGCCGCACTCAAGACCCGTGTCGGTATGGCCAGTAAAGACGGCTTCCGCAAAATCAACTACAAAACACCGATGGGATACAAGAAGTATTAGGGCGAGCGGTGATGGAAATTAACTGGCCTGTACTGATTTATCTGGCAATTGGGATTTTTGTCCTGGCGGGATTTTCTTCCGGCTGGTGGAAAGAGGCCTTTGTTACCTTTTTCCTCGGCCTGCTGGTCTTTCTCCTGCAGAATCCCGACAGCGCCCAGGCCCTGATTGACGGCTTCAACCAGGCGGTGGCCGGGCTGTGGGCGGTCTTGCCGCCGTCGCTGGTCGACCTGCTGGCGCAGGGGATGGGCCTGCCAGCCGGCACCGTCCCGCAGGCCAACCCCTCCTCCCCGACCACCTGGCTGGCGGTGCTGATGGTCGGCATGGCCATTGCCACCCAGATTGGCCGGCTGGCTCTGCCCTCCTCCTTTTCACTCAGCTTGATGGGCCGGCTGGTGGGGGGCGTGCTGGGCGGAGTCAACGGCTTGCTGGTGGTCAACCTGATACGGGAGTACCTGGACGGACGGAGCCTGCCCGGTGCAACGACCACGGCCACGGTCACGGGGGTCAGAATTGTGGGCGGCAGTACGGCCCCCCCTCCGGCGGCGGCCATCACCGTCCGCGCCGCCGACCTGCCGCCGACCACCATTCTGGACAGCGGCTTGCCGTGGATTGTCATCGGTATTGGCCTGTTCCTGTTTGTGGCCGCAGTGGTCAACAGCCTCAAAATAGAAACCAACGCCGAAAAGATGCGGCGGATAACGGTCAAAAAGCCGTTTGGCTACCGGTAGAAACGAGACAGTGAAAATGAACGGGGAAAAAGCCGGAAAACCGCATATTCATCTCATCGGCATTGGTGGGGCCGGCCTGTCGGCGATTGCCACGGTGCTCTACCAGTGGGGCTACACCGTGTCCGGCTCCGACATGCAGAGTTCGATGATGACCGACCTGCTGGCCCGGCTGGGGATAAAGGTGTTCATCGGCCATCGGGCGCAGAACCTGCGGCCAGAGGTGGATGCGGTGGTCGTCTCTTCGGCCATTCCTGCCGACAATCCGGAATGGCAGGAGGCCCTCCGCCGCGGCATCCCCGTGTTCAAGCGGGCCGAATGGCTGGGTAAGATGATGGCCGGTAAAACCGGTATCGCCCTGGCCGGTACGCACGGCAAAACCACCACCACCGCCCTGACCGCCTATCTGCTTCAGGAAGCGGGGCAAAGCCCGTCCTACATCATCGGCGGCTACGTGCCCCAGCTCAAGACCAATGCCGCCGCCGGTCAGGGGGACGCCTTTGTCATTGAAGCCGACGAGTATGACCACACCTTCCTGGGGTTCCGGCCCAACATTGCCGCGGTCACCACCATCGAGTGGGACCATCCGGATATTTTCCCCTCGCCCCAGGCTCTGCAAGCCGACTTTGAGCAGTTCGTGGCCCAGGTTCCCCCGGACGGGCTGGTCATCGGCTGTGGGGACGACCCGGTGGTCCGGCGGGTCATCCGCCACGCCCGATGCCGGACGGTGACCTACGGTCTGGAGGCGGAAAACGACTGGCAGGCCACTGGTCTGCGGCTCAATGAAGACGGCGGCTACAATTTTACCGTCCTCTGCCGGGACGAGACCTACCGCCCGGCTCTGGCCGGCGTGGAGTTTGGTCTGGCGGTTCCGGGCCGGCACAACGTGCGCAATGCCCTGGCCGGCCTGATTATCGCTGTGGAGCGGGGGATTGCCCCGGCCCAGGCGGCAGACATCATCCGGCGGTTCCAGGGGGTAGGCCGGCGGTTTGAACTCAAGGGGGAGATGCACGGGGTCATCGTCATCGATGACTACGCCCATCATCCCACGGAAATCCGGGCCACACTGGCCGCGGCTCGCGACCGTTTTGGCGACCGCCCCTTATGGGTGGTCTTCCAGCCGCATACCTTCAGCCGGACCGCGGCCCTGCTGGATGAATTTGCCGCCGCCTTTGCCGCGGCAGACCACGTGATTGTGGTGGATATTTTCCCCTCGCGGGAGGTGGACGAGGGACGGGTGCACAGCCGCGATATTGTGACCCGCATGGACCACCCGGACGCCCGCTACATCGGCTCGCTGGCAGAGGCCGCGTCTGACCTGCTGGAGCGAATGACGCCCCCGGCAGTTTTGCTGACCCTCGGCGCGGGCGACGGGTACAAGGTGGGCGAGATGGTGCTCAAATACCTGGTCAGCTCCGAGGTGATGGGGCCGGAAAATGAACCGTAGGGTACGAATTGACGAATGGACGAATGGACGAATGGACGAAATGTAACTGTTCAGGCCGAGAGAAAAATCCGGTAAAGCGTCATCAATTTCGGCCATCTCACGTAAAACGTAAATCGTAATCCGTAATCTTCTGTTCTTACGAGTTACGTTCTATGTCTGATTGTTGGACTGGGGCGTAGTCATCTCGACTGCATCGACTGGGGCGCAGTCGTCTCGACTGCATCGTGGATGGCTGAACAGTTACCATTCGTATATTCGTACATTCGTATATTCCGATAGGGGAACGGAGGATGAAAATGGCAGACGAAAAGAAAATCATCGCTTATCCAGGCCGGACAGCCGGGGTGCAGGTCGAACAGAATCCACCGGCAGACGAACCGGAAACCGCGGTGGTTGACGCGCCGGCCACGGAGGCCGAGGCGGCAGAAGCGGCCCGCTTTCGCGCCCTGACCGCGGCCAGGGCGGCCCGTCAGGCGATGCTCCGGCGCATCATGGCCGAACTGGCCGAACTGGATGAGTTTTCACCCGCGGCCTGATGGAACTGCCAATGCCCACCGACTTGGACCGGCTCTTCATCGACCTGTCAATCCGCTTTGACAACCGCCCGCGGCGCAACGAGCCGCTGGCCCAGCACACCACCTTTCGGATTGGCGGCCCGGCAGACATCTGGCTGACGGTGGAGCATGTCGATGAACTGGCCGATGCAGTTCTGCTGGCCCGGCGGCGCGGTGTGCCGGTGTTCATTCTGGGCACCGGGGCCAACATCCTGGTGGGCGATGGCGGTATCCGGGGGCTGGTCATTGAAAACCGGGCCGGTGAGGTGCAGTTTCCGCCCCTGGAAGGTCTCGCACCTGGGGCTGAGGTCCTGCTCACCGCCGACAGCGGGGTCAACCTGCCGGGACTGGCCCGTCGCTGTGCCCGCCGCGGCCTGCGGGGGCTGGAATGGGCCGCCGGAATTCCGGGCACTATCGGCGGTGCGGTGGTCAACAATGCCGGGGCATACGGCAGTGATATGGCTCACACCCTGTACCGGGTGGAACTGCTGTCACCGTCGGGAACGCGGGTCTGGCAACCGGTTGAGTGGCTGGAATACGGCTACCGCACCTCACGGCTGAAGCGGTCTGCCGGGGGGGAGTGGGTGGTGCTCCGGGCGGAACTGCGTCTGGTGGGCGACACGCCGGCCAATGTGGAGGCCCGGCTGGCCGAACTGAACGAGCGCCGCAAGGCCAGCCAGCCGCCGGGGGCGACTGTGGGCAGTATGTTCAAAAATCCGCCGGGCGATTACGCCGGACGGCTGATTGAAGCCGCCGGGTTGAAAGGTCTGCGGCAGGGCGGGGCACAGATTTCTCCCGTCCACGCCAATTTCTTCCAAAATCTGGGCGACGCCACCTGCCGCGATGTGCTGGTCCTCATCCACACCGCCCAAACGCGGGTCAGGAAGCTGTTTGGGGTTGAGCTGGAGCTGGAAATCGAACTGGTAGGAGAAATGGAACCGTAGGGGCAACCCCCCGTGGTTGCCCAACAAGGTACAGACAATGAGCAAGCAGAAAAAACTGCGCGTCGGCATAATCTTTGGCGGGCAAAGCGGAGAACATGAGGTCAGCCTGACGTCTGCCAGAGGCATTATGGACGCCATTGATAAGGATAAATACGAGGTTGTCCCGATTGGCATTACCCGCCGCGGGGAATGGCTGGCCGGCGAAAACGTGTACCAGCGGCTGGTCGACGAGGCCGCCGGCCATCCCCTGCTGGAGGGCGGGCCGGGCCGGCGGGCCGCGGTGGCGGAAACCGTGTCCAGTCTGGTGGCCTGGTCCAGGGAAACCGGACGGCTGGACGTGGTCTTTCCGGTACTGCACGGCCCCTTTGGGGAGGATGGTACGGTTCAGGGCTTTCTGGAACTGCTGGGACTGCCCTATGTGGGGGCCGGTGTGGCCGCCAGCGCGGTGGGGATGGACAAGGCCCTGGCTAAAGACATTTTCCGGGCGCACGGCCTGCCGATTGTCAGCCATCTGGTGTTCCTGCGCCGGGAATGGCAAACCGAGCCGGAGGCGGTGGTCGCCACGGTGGAAGATACCATGCCGTATCCGGTGTTTGTCAAGCCGGCAAATATGGGGAGCAGTGTGGGTATTCACAAGGCCCGCAACCGGGACGAACTGGTCCGCGGTCTGACCGACGCGGCCCGCTACGACCGCAAGCTGATTGTCGAGCAGGGGCTGGAGGCACGGGAAATTGAGGTCAGCGTGCTGGGCAATGATGAGCCGATAGCCTCGGTTCCGGGGGAAATTGTGCCCTCGCGGGAGTTCTACAGCTACGCGGCCAAGTACCTGGATAACAGTTCCGACCTGCTCATTCCGGCTCCTCTTGACCGGGAATATGTCAACCTGTTTCAGCAGTTGGCGATGATGGCCTTCAGGGCGCTGGACTGCGCCGGGATGGCGCGGGTCGATTTTCTGCTGGAAAAAAGTACGGGCGAGGTATTTGTCAACGAAGTCAACACCATTCCCGGTTTTACGCCTATCAGCATGTATCCCAAACTGTGGGAAGCCAGCGGTATCTCCTATACGGAGCTGATTGACCGGCTGATTAAGCTGGCCCTGGAACGCCACCGGGAAAAAATGCAGAACCAGACCTTTTTTGACGTTTCGACTGCCGAGTGAGATATGCCGGTATCCAGAAAACGCCGCCGCCGCTCCGAAATGCGGTTGGGTATGCAGAGCATCGATTATAAAACTACCGCCGCCTCCCGGCCTGGCTTGAGCCTGGCTCCGGTGCTGGGATTCTTTACCCGGCGCTGGGCCAAACTGCTGGGGTGGGGTCTGCTGGTGGGGCAGGTCGCGCTTTTGTATGTGCTGTTTACGTCGCCGGCATTTTTTGTGACGACCGCCACCATCGAGGGAAACGTGGTGCTGACCGCGCCGGAGATTTACGCCGCCAGCGGTATTCACCGGCAGAGTATTTTCTGGCTTCGGGCCGGCGCTGTAGCCGAGCGGATAATGGCTCTGCCCAACATCAAGGAGGCCGCGGTGACCATTTCTTTGCCGGCCCGGGTGCACATTACGGTGGTCGAACGGCGGCCGGAAGTGCTGTGGCAAACCGGCGATGCGGTCTGGTGGGTGGACCAGGAGGGGGTGGTGACGCCGCCGCGCCAGACGTCCGGCGACATCCTGCGCATCATCGACGATGACCGGCAGAGCTTGCAGGCAGGGGATACCGTTGACCCCCAGATTATCATCGGCGCGCTGACCCTGCGCCAGCTTTCGCCCAACGTGTCGGTGGTGCGGTATTCCAGGGCCAGGGGGCTTACCGTTGCCACCGCCGACGGCTGGCCGGTTTATCTGGGGGAAGGAACGAACATCAAAGCTAAACTGGTTGTTTTAACGGCGCTTCTGGCAGACCTAAAGGCGCGCAGCATTACCCCCAAATTCATCGACGTGCGCAATCCGGAACGACCGTTTTACGCGCCCCGCTCGGTGATACAGATACCGGCGCCGCGAACATCGCCGTAGGGATGGGAGACATGCAGGCGAATTTTAAGGAAATGCACAATATATTGGGGATAAACCTCTTGCAAAATACTATATATTGTGTTAAACTACATAGAGCACCTTACCTCTTTTATGGAGCGACGGGACGGCGCGCGGCCGGCGTTTCGGACAATGAGGTCAAGCTCGGCCGGGCGGCAGGTCTGTCCGGGCAGAAAGGAGGCCAGGGGTGGAACAAACCGTAGTTGCTCTGGATATCGGAACCACCAAGGTGTGCACCCTGGTCGCCGAATTTGACCCCGCCGGGGAACACTCCCTGCGGATTGTGGGGGTGGGAACCGTGCCGTCGCGCGGTATCCGTCGAGGGGTGGTGGTCGACCTGGGGGAAGTGACCGCGGCGATATCGGAATCCATCGCGCGGGCGGAGCGTACCTCTGGTTATGAGATTGCCAGCGCGTATGTGGGGCTGTCGGGCGCACACGTCAACGCGGTGAACAGCCGGGGCGTGGTGGCCATCAGCCGGGGGGAGCGGGGCATCCATCCCATTGATGTTCAGCGTGCCCTGGAAGCGGCCAGGGCCATTGAAATTCCGCAGAACCGGGAAATTCTGCACGTCATCCCCCGGAGCTATATTGTAGATGGCGAGGAGGGCGTGCGCGACCCGGTAGGGATGCAGGCCTACCGTCTGGAGGTGGAGGCCCATATCGTCACCGGGGTGACCACTTCCATCCGCAATCTGGTGAAGTGTGTGCAGAATGCCGGGGTGGAAATCGACGCTCTGGTGCTGGAGCCGCTGGCCTCCGGCGAGTCGGTTTTAACCCCAATAGAGCGGGATATGGGGGTCGCCCTGGTAGATATTGGCGGCGGCACCACCGATATTGCCATTTTTATCGAGGGAAGCATCTGGCACACCGCGGTTCTGCCGACCGGCGGCGAACAGCTCACCAGGGACGTGGCCGTGGGCCTGCGTACTCCCTTTAACGTGGCCGAGGAAATCAAGCTGAAGTACGGGCACGCCCTGTCGCAAAGCATCATGCCGGACGAAACCATCCGGGTCAGTATGTTTGGCGAGGATGCCCAACAGCCAATTTCCCGCCGGTTCCTGGCCGAGATTATCGAGGCCCGGATGGAGGAAACGTTTGAAATCATCCTCAAAGAAATCAAACGCAGTGGTTACGATGGCCTGCTTCCGGCCGGGGTGGTCCTGTGCGGCGGCACTGCAGAACTGCCCGGTATTCGTGACCTGGCCCGCGAGGTAATGGGGTTGCCTGTCCGCATTGGGGAGCCGCAGGACCTGCAAGGTCTGGTCGACACCCTGCACAGCCCGGCTTTTGCCACCAGTGTGGGCCTTCTGCACTGGGGTATTAACCACGACCTGCCCGAACCGGTGGAGCGGCCAAGAAATACATCTCTGAGACTGCCAACCTGGTTAAAAGTATTCCTGCCGGGGTAAACCTTTGTAAATGGGGACAACAGCCCTGTCAAAAAAGGGCATTTGACTGCCCAAGGAGAGTGTAAGATGGCAAACAATGGCAAACGTGATTTTACAGTCCAACCGGAAAATTTCGCCCAAATCAAGGTGATTGGGGTGGGCGGCGGCGGAAGCAACGCTGTTGACCGGATGATTGCCGAAGGCCTGCGGGGCGTTGACTTTGTCGCCGTCAATACCGATGCCCAGGCTCTGCTGATGAGCAGTGCTCCCCAGCGGATTCGGATTGGCGACAAGCTGACTCGCGGCCTGGGTGCCGGCGGCAATCCGGAAATCGGCATGAAAGCCGCCGAAGAATCGGCGCAGGAGCTTGAGGAAGTCCTGCTGGGTGCGGATATGGTTTTTGTCACCTGCGGTATGGGTGGTGGAACCGGCACCGGCGCCGCGCCGGTCATCGCCGAACTGGCCCGCAAGGTGGGCGCACTGACCATCGGCGTTGTCACCCGCCCCTTCAGTTTTGAGGGCAGTCGCCGCCAGACCCTGGCGATGGAAGGTATCGAAAAGCTCAAGGAAAAGGTCGATACCCTGATTGTTATTCCCAACGACCGCCTGCTTCAGATTGTGGATAAGAAGGCCAGTATGACCCAGGCCTTCCGCACCGCGGATGACGTGCTCCGGCAGGGCATTCAGGGCATCTCCGAGCTGATTACCGTCCCCGGCCTGATTAACCTGGACTTTGCCGACGTGCGCTCCATTATGACCGGCGGCGGGTCGGCATTGATGGCGGTTGGTGTGGGCACCGGCGAAAACCGGGCTGTGGAAGCGGCAGAAAAAGCCGTCTCCTCCGCTCTGCTGGATGTCACCATCGACGGTGCGCAGGGCATCCTGTTCAACATCACCGGCGGCCCGGACCTGAGCCTGTTTGAGGTGAACGAGGCGGCAGAAATTATCCGCGGCAAGGCCCATCCCGATGCCAACATCATCTTTGGCGCAGTCATTGATGAGAATATGGGTGAAGACCTGCATATCACCCTCATCGCCACCGGCTTCGATGCCAATGTCCAGCGCAAACCTTACGTGGCCGGCGCCCGCCACGAGCGAACCGACAGCAAGACCATTGTGTTTCCAAAGGCCAAGATAAGAGACAGCCATTCGCCCGAAGAACCATCCCCCAGCGAGCCGGTTTACGACCCGGATGACCTGGAAGTCCCAACCTTCTTGCGCAATCATCTGCGCCGCCGGCGAGCCTCATAAGAACCCATCCGAAATTTATAGGATGGGTCGGCGAAGGCATTGCCTTCGCCTACCCCGGGTGGTTTTTCGGATAGACTCTAAGTTCAGACTGCCAGTCTCGGCGGGTCTTCCTGTTGACCTGTCCAGATAAGATACACATACCATCCTGGCACCGGCCTGAGTGTGGCGGGCCTAAAAATACCGCACACCGCATCCCCACTGCGCCCCTGGTACTGCACCAGGGGCGTCTTTTTTGTTGTTAAAATTGTAAAAATTGTTAAAGAAATTTGACGAACTTAACATTCTGATATTAAAATAAGCTGACGACCGCAGGGATTCTGCGCAAACTTGTCCATCACGACCTCTGGAGCCACAGTCACCATGCCTGTAAATCCATATATTGCCGGGAATCCTGTAGGGGGAGGCAATGCATTTGTAGGGCGGGCCGACGTACTGCGTGACGTGGCTCGCGTTTTGCGTAGTCCCAACGAAAATGCCCTGGTGCTGTACGGCCAGCGGCGAATTGGAAAAACCTCTATCCTGCAGGAACTTCTGGCCCGCTTGCCGGAAATTGGCCCTTACCAGCCGGTCTATTTTGACCTGCAGGGAAAAGCCGTGGCTTCGCTCAAGGAGGTGCTGGCCGAACTTGCCGCACCCTGGGGCATCCCCACCGACGGCGAGTTCCTGCCGCTGGTCCTGGACCACCTGCCGCCGGGAGAATCGCTGGTGGTCCTGCTGGATGAATACGGTTTGCTGGACCAGCGGGGCGGCAGGGAAGCGGATGAAAGTTTGTTTATCTACCTGAAAGACCTGCTCCGGCTTGACCCCCAGCGCTTGCAGTTTATCTTTGTCAGCGGACAGCGTCCGGAAGATATGCCGGCGCTGGCCCTTTCTATTTTTAAAGGTATCAAATCCCGGCCTGTATCTCTCCTGTCGCCGGAAGAAACTGCGGAACTGGTTCGCCTGGCCGAGCGCAACGGCAGTTTGAAATGGCCGGATGAAACGGTGGAATACGTCTATTCTCTCACCGGGGGGCATCCCTTCCTTACCCAGCAGTTGTGCCAGGAGGTCTGGGAACAGGCCTATTACGACCGTCCGTCCGAGCCGCCGGTTGTCCAGCCGGAAGACGTGGACCGGATAATTCCCGTCGCTATGCGGAGCGCGGCCAATGCCCTGGAGTGGGTCTGGGCCGGTCTGGGGCCGGCCGAGCGGGTCATCGCTTCGGCGCTGGCCCGCCTGGGGCCGGGAGAGGTGACAGAAGCCCAGTTCAGCCGCGGCCTCCACCAATGCGGGGTGCGGGTGATGACCGGCGTTCTGCAGAACGCCGTCCAGATGCTGTTGGAGTGGGATATTATTGGCACCACCGAGTACGGTTTTTACTTCAAGGTGGAGCTTCTGCGGCGCTGGATTGCCAGCCGCAAAAGCCTGACCCAGCTTCAGGACGAGGTCTGCCGCATTGACCCCGTGGCCGACAGCCTGTACCAGGAGGCCTATCGCCATTATCAGAAAAGGGCCTTGAAAAAGGCCGAACCCCTGCTCCAGCAGGCCATCGGGCTGAACCCCAACCACATCCATGCCAGCCAACTGCTGGCCGAAATTCTGCTGGCCGAAGGGGAACTCTATCGAGCCAGGCAGATTCTGGAAAGTCTGGCCGAATACTTCCCCGCGGTCCATCCCCGCTTGGTTCAGGCTTTACTGCTTCAGGCCAGAGAGGCCAATCCGGACGAACGACTGGCCCTCTACAACCGTATTCTCCAGCTAGACCCCAACCATCCGGAGGCCCTGGAAGGCCGTCGCCGCATCTGGCTCCAGCGAGGGGATGACCTGCTGGCGGCAGGCAATGCCCTGGAGGCCATGTCCGCCTACCGCCGGGCGGATGTTCCCGAAAAAATCGTGGCCGCCGGGCTGGCGTACATCGACCAGATGGAGCAGGCCGGCAGGCATCTGGCCGCCCTGGATTTGGCCGAACAGCTTTACGCCGAATTTCCTTCCCAGCGGCACACCTTTCCCCCCCTCCTGGCGGCAGAAGTCCTGCTCAGCCGGAGAGAATTCTCCCTGGCAATAACAAAACTGCGCGGACTTTACCCGGAACAGCCCGACCGGGTCCGTCCTTTGCTGGTTCAGGCCCTGTTTCGGCAGGCCCAGATGTTAGCGGATGAAAACGAGCAGTTGGCCCTGTACGAGGAGATTCTCCGGCTGGACCCGCAGAATACCCAGGCCCAGGCCAGCAGACGCCGGATTCTGTCCCGGCGAGCGCAGGAGGCTCTGCAGGCTGGCCGGCTTGACCAGGCGGTAGCCAATTTCCAGGCCGCCGGTCTTGAACAGCAGGCCACCCGGCTGGAAACCCAGCTAAGGCGCAAAAAATTCGAGGATGGTTTGCGGCAAATTTCGGTTTGGGAGCAGGAGGGCAATTACCACGCCGCCCTGGAAATGGCCCACCGGCTGGTGGAAGAGTTCCCGGAATTTGAAGATGACCTGCCCGACCTGGAGCAGATAGAAAAACGGGCCTGGCTGGATAAAATGTACCGCCGGGCCTGCGCCGCGGTGGAAAAGGATGACCTGGAGACGGCCCGGTCGTTGTTTACCCAGGTGATTTCCGTCCAGCCAGACTACCGGGAGGCACTGCGCTATCTTTACCTTTTGGTGGCGGGGGTCGATGTGGCAGATATTCAGCATCGTCTGGAAGAAAGCCATCGGGAAGTAGAACGCCTGCAGATTGAAGCCAAAACCGAGGCCGCCCGGCGTCGCCAGATGGAAGAAGACCTGCGGCGTCTGCAGGATGAGCTGGAAACGGAGCGCATCAGCCGCCGCGAAACGGAACGCTTTGCCCAGCAGGAGAGTACGCGGCTCCGCCAACAGGAAAAGGAACTGCAAAAACTGCAGTCCCGTCTGGAAACTGAAGCCGCCCGTCGTCAGGAAGCAGAGGCCAGAGCCGCACAGGCCGAAGAAGCCCACTTTGCCCTGGAAAAGGAGCTGAGCCAGCTCCAAAGCAAACTTCAGATGGAGCGGGAAGCCAGAGAAAGAGCTGAGGCACTGGCCCGGAATGAATCCGAAGCCAGACGGCACAAGGAAAAGGAAGCAGAACGTCTGCGGTTGTTATTGACAGCAGAAAAAAAAGATGCTGTTCAGCAGGTCAAATTTGCCGAAGTGCGTGCCCGGAGAGCCGGC
>RFJV01000656.1 GCA_003694775.1 Chloroflexota bacterium
AGGCACTTTGTCCATCTTGTGGGCAATATCCGTGTTGGTCAGGTATTTCAAAAGTTTTTCGTTGCGGGTAGATTCGTCGGTCAAATCCAGGCTGTAAATTTGTAGATTTTCCAGTTTGGTCTGCCCCAGCCCGCGGGAGCGTTTGCCGCCCAGGTAGCCAAAACCGCTTATAAACTCACTCAACCCCAAACAAGTCAATCCCAGGTCAATATCGGAGGGGTCTTCCAGCAGGATTTCCAGGCCAAATGATAGGGATGGGGCAACAACTTCGTACTCAAACAGCCTGTTTTTTACCGGACGTTCGCTGTCCCGGTCAATGGCTACGCCATCCCGTATCTGGATGACACCGTCAATATCTTTCTCAGTCGGGTACAGGTCGGCGAAGGTGATTTTTGAAGCGGCGTAGGGTGAGCCGAAAAGCTGGCAGGTATGGCAAAGTTTACCTTCCAGTTCTGCCAGTAGTTTATCATCGCTCCATTTGGGGTCGCGGATTTTATTGAATTTTTTCTGTGCCTCTCCCTGCGGCCCGATACAGCCATTTTCATCGCCTTCATCGGTCAAGCCACAGCTCCAGATACCGGCGATGTTAGATGCCAGCTTCTCCACGGTACTGCGAAAGGCCCCCTTGAAGCTGGAGCCGGGAATGAACGGCCGTCCGTCCGGGGTGCGAATCACCGGATGTTCCGACGGGCTGAAAACGGTGTCCCGCCCGCCGATATGCAAACCGGTTTGCAAGACCAGATTACCTGTGAACACATATCGTTTCTCGAATTTTTTGGCTAACATAGGTTGTTCCTCACTCAGTTTCGGCTTTGGTAAAAGTTTTCGGCTTCAAGGTGCTGCAAAAATTCACGGGCTACCAGGATGGTGAAATGGTTTACCCACGCTTTGCGCTCGTTCCTTGTTTTGTATTCCGGCGGGGGCGGAAACCATTCCTTTTCAACTTTTGTACGAAGTTCCGCCATCTGTTTTTTCAGGTTTTGGAAAAATTGTTTGTACCCGGCGTATTTTTTCTGGCTTTTCCAATCTCGACCGGCCTGATGGTTGACATACCACTCTAAATCATCCCAATCCTGGGTGTGCATCCCCAGACTGACCGCTTGTTTGTTAGAGTCAACAGCACCATTTTCCGCAATAAATTGGCAGGCCATCCGGTATAGCTCCTCATCGCTCAGCAACCGGATTTTTTGCAACTGTTCGGATGAAGGTTTTATTTCGGTCGGTTGGTTCATTGGCTCACCTCCCATTCGTAGTGAGCGGCCAACTGGCGCACAAATTCGCGGATGAGCAGGAGATGGACGTGCTGTTTGTCCGCAGGGTCGGTTAGCCCCAGGCTGGTGCAGATAGTCTGGCTGCTCCGTTCCAGCATACCGCCAAACCCCACCACCCCAATAAGCCGGTCGCCCAGATTTTCCGCTTTCCAGCTTTCATTATCTTTGGCCTTCCCGGTTTGCTTTTTGAGGTAATTGATAACATCGGTTATCTTCATCGCGTTATTAGCGATATTTTCCAGTTTGGTGATTTGGGAACGATGCTTGTCCTCC
>RFJV01000119.1 GCA_003694775.1 Chloroflexota bacterium
TACGGAGGAAAAGATGTTGAAGCAAGCACAAACTCAGCGAATCATTACCGAACTGCCCGGCCCCAAGGCGCGGGCGTTGTTGGAACGGGATGCACAGGTTGTATCGCCTTCGTATCCGCGTGACTACCCCTTTGTGATGGACCACGGCCGCGGCGCAGAAGTGTGGGACGTGGACGGCAACCGCTTTATCGACTTTTCCGCGGGCATTGCCGTCACCTCGACCGGGCACGCCCACCCGCAGGTGGTGGAGGCCATCCGCACGGCCTCGGAGAAGTTTCTGCACATTTCGTCCGACTACTACCACGAACTGCAGGTCAAACTGGGCGAAAAGATGAACGAAATCGCCCCGATGGACGAGCCGGTGATGAGCTTTTTCACCAACTCTGGCACGGAAAGCGTGGAAGGCGCGCTCAAGCTGGCCCGCTATGTGACCGGTCGCCAGCGGTTCATCGGTTTTTTGGGCGGTTTCCACGGGCGGACGATGGGGTCCCTGGCTTTTACGGCCAGCAAGTACACCCAGCAGACCGGCTTCTTCCCGACAATGCCCGGCGTGACCCACGTGCCTTACCCCAACCCCTACCGGCCTATCTTTGCCGGCGAAGACCAGGGCAAAGCGGTGCTGAACTACATAGAAAATGTCCTCTTTGAAAGCAACGTCCCGCCGACGGAGGTCGCCGGTATTCTGGTGGAGCCAATCCAGGGCGAGGGAGGCTACATCGTCCCGCCGGACAGCTTCCTGCCCGGCCTGCGCGACCTGTGCGACCGGTACGGCATCCTGCTCATCGCCGACGAGGTGCAGAGCGGTATTGGCCGCTCCGGCAAGATGTTTGCCGTGGAGCATTGGGGCGTCCAGCCAGACATTATCACCACGGCCAAGGGACTGGCCTCCGGGATGCCGATTGGCACAGTCACAGCCCGCAAGTCGCTGATGGAGCAGTGGAAGCCCGGCGCACACGGCAACACTTACGGCGGCAACCCCCTCTGCTGTGCCGCGGCCCTGGCGACCATCGACCTGGTTCAGCAGGAGTACGCCGACAACGCGGCCCGCATCGGTGAGTACCTGTTGGGCCGGATGCGGGAGCTGGCCCGGCAGTACCCCATCATCGGCGACGTGCGCGGCAAGGGTCTGATGATTGGGATGGAGTTTGTGGAAGACCAGCAGACGAAAAAGCCGGCCAAAAAGTTTGTCTCGGAGCTGATTCACGAGGCGTTCCGCAATGGTCTGCTTCTCCTGCCGTGCGGGGTCAGCACTATCCGCTTTATGCCCCCCTTGATGCTTCCGCGGGAACTGGCCGATGAGGGGCTGGAAATTTTCGAGGCGTCGTTGAAGGCCGTCGCGGCGCGAATGTAGGCGGGGCGGCGAGCGGCTAACGTCGAACGACCAACGACCAACGACGAATGACGAACGACCAACGATGGGCGCCCCCGCACCAGATGCGGCTGTGCGTCGCCCATCGTTGGTGTTTTTTGCTTGAAAAATTTCTGCCTTTTGCTATAATCAACGCCGCAGTCCGTTCGTGTATTCGTAGATGGCCGATTCACAATTTCACGGGAGTCAGACAGTCCCGGTCGGGACGACACGAGAATACCCGTACCGGGCACAGGGCACAGGTGGAAATGGGGATATAACCCTCACCCCTCCTCCTAACCCCCTCCCCTCTCCCACGAATGGGAGAGGGGAGGGGGAAACCCGCCGCAGGCGGGTAGGGGTGGGGTGAGGGCTGTTCCACCCAACACTATTTTCAGAGGAGGTGCGCAATGGCTGAAGACACTACCACAAAAGCAACGGACATGGACCAGAAAACCTTCAAGGCAGAAATTCAGCAGTTGCTGAACATCCTGATTCACTCCCTCTACACCGAGCGGGAAATCTTTCTGCGCGAGCTGATTTCCAACGCCTCCGATGCACTCAACCGTCTGCAGTTTGAAATGCTGACCAAGCGGGACGTGCTGGACCCGGAGGCGGAACTGGCTATCTACATCGAGGGCGACGAGGAGAACCGCAGGCTCATCATTCGCGACACCGGCATTGGAATGACCGCCGAAGAAATGGAAGAAAACCTGGGGACCATTGCCCATTCCGGCGCCCAGCAGTTTATGCAGGCCATGAAAGAGGCCGGGCAGGAGGCAAAGGTCAGCGCGGCGGACATCATCGGGCAGTTTGGGGTGGGCTTCTACTCCGTTTTTATGGTGGCCGAAGAGGTAACGGTCACGTCCCGCTCCTACCGCCCGGATGCTGAGGCCGCAGTCTGGCGGTCAACCGGACAGGGAACGTACACCATCGGCCCGGCAGACAAAGCGGACCGGGGCACTACCATCGAAATCAAGCTCAAGGAAGACGCGCTGGAGTTTGCCCGGCCCCACCGCCTGCGGCAGGTCATCAAGGAACACTCCGATTTTGTGGCTTACCCCATCTACCTGCTGGAAGAAAAGTTTGCCGAAAAAGAAGAGGAAAAGGGCAAAAAGGAGTGGACGCAGGTCAACCAGCAGACCGCTATCTGGCGGCAGAATCCAAAAGAGGTGGACGAGGAGAAGTACAAGGCGTTTTACCACCAGCTCACGCTGGATTTTGGCGACCCGCTCCTGCGCATCCACACTTCTGCCGACGCGCCGGTGCAGTTCTACGCCCTGCTGTTTGTGCCGTCCAAAAAGGATTACCGGCTCTTTGGCCTCAAGGAAGATTACGGGCTGAAGCTGTACAACCGCAAGGTGCTGATTCAGGAGCATTTCAAGGACCTGCTTCCGCCCTACCTGCGCTTTATCGAAGGGGTGGTTGATTCCGAAGACCTGCCGCTGAACGTGTCGCGCGAGGCGGTGCAGTCCACGCCGGTGCTGAGTAAAATCAAGAGCGCCCTTACCCGACGGGTCGCCAATGAGCTGAAAAACCTGGCCGAAGAAAAGCCGGACACGTACCGCACCTTCTGGCGGGAGTTCGGCGGCTTTATCAAGGAAGGCATCGCCACCGACCCGGACAGCAAGGATAAGTTTGTTGACCTGCTCCGCTTCCCGTCCAGCCGGAGCGAGAACGAAGACGACCTGGTGTCGCTGGCCCAGTACGTGGGCCGGATGAAGGCGGACCAGAAAGAGATTTACTACATCCTGGGCGATGATTACGACGTGACGGCGCGCAGTCCGCATCTGGAGTACTTCCGCAAGCATGACCTGGAAGTGCTCTTTATGACCGACCCGATGGACAGCTTTATGCTGGTCACGCTGACCGAGTACGACGGCAAGCCGCTGAAAAACGTGGATGATGCCGGTCTGGACTTGCCGGAGGAGAAGGCCGGCGAGGAAAAACCGGCTGAAGCCCTTTCCGATGACGAGTTCAAGGCCCTGGTGGCGCGCGTCAAGCAGGTGCTGGGCGACAGGGTGGAGGACGTGCGCGACAGCAAACTGCTCACCGACAGCCCCTGCCGGCTGGTGAACCCGCCGGACGCGGTCAACACCACCCTCCAGCGTGTCCAGCGTTTGCTGGATAAAGAGTACCAGATTCCCAAGAAAATTCTGGAAATCAACCGGCGCAGTGAGCTGATTCGGAACATCTCGGCCCGGCTGTCGGCCAACGCCGACGACCCGCTCATCGACCCGCTGGTGGAGCAGTTGTACGAGAGCGCCCTGCTCAGTGAGGGCATTCATCCCAACCCGGCGGAGATGCTCCCCCGCATCCAGCTTTTGATGGAAGCCGCGGCCAGGATGAAATAGACCGCCGCGGTCAGGCCGGAAATCCAGCCGCCCAGGCGGACGCTCCAGGGCCGGTAAACCATCTCCACCCGGTAGCGGCCCGCCTGCGGCAGATACACGCCCCGCAACAGCCCGTTGACCCGTTCGACGGGCTGTTGCGCGTGGTTGACCGTCGCCTGCCAGCCCGGATACCAGATTTCGCTGACCACCAGCCAGCCGGGCGCGGCCGTCTGCACGTCGATGGTGAGGCGGTTGGCGCGGTAGTCCACCACCTGCGCCGTGGACGGCAGGCCGGCCGCGGGCGGGTCGAGCAAAGGCCCCTGCTCTACCAGGACGGTTTGACCCTCCGCCGGCGGACCGGCCAGACGGTCCAGCCAGTTTTCGCCGGCCGGTTCACTGCGGTAGGCCACCCACGCCCGCGGCCGGGCGGCCCGGTTGCGGTAAATGTAGGCCGTGTCCGTCCGGTGGACCAGCGAGAGGCCGGGCGCGTCCAGCGGAAAGGCAGAGACCAGATACTGCACGTTCAGCAGGCCCAGCAGGCGCGGGTCGGGCCGGACGCCGCGCAGGGCGGTCTCCGGCGGCTGGTCGCCAAAGTTGGGGATGGTCACGCTGAAGCTGGCATCGCCGTAGCCGCCGGCGCGAGCCATAAAGCGGTCGTACACCGCCAGATGAACCGGCTCCACCCCGTCGGCCAGATGCAGGCCGGCCGCGGCCGCGGTCTGCACCGGCAGGCTGTAGCTGGGGGAGTAAACCCGAAAGAGGCCGCTCTGCCGGGCCAGGTATTGGGCCTCGGCCTGCCCCGGCGACATGGCCGCGTCCGGCGGGACAAACCGCATCAGCGAGGCATCGAACCGGCCCAGGTCTGCGGCCGTAAGCAGAGCCAGCGCCAAAACGGTGTGCCGGGGAGAGATTTTCTGCCTGACTCGCGCCAGCGCCGCGGCCAGTCCGGCGGGGATGAATACCGCCAGGGCCAGGGCGGGCGGGCGCACCGCAGGGGCGATAAGGGCCAGTCCTCCGCCGGTCAGCAGGGCCAGCAGGCCGGCAAAGAGGGCGGCGCGGCTTAGATGGCGGGCGGCGGTGGCTGACCAGCGGTCGCGGGTCAGCCGCTCTACGGCAAAGCCGCTCAGCACCGACAGGGCCAGCCCGCCGGCCAGAAAAATTCGGGCCGGGGTGCGCACCCAGCGGAAGCCGGGCAGGAGGGTGTAAGCCAGCCGGTGGAGCGGCGTCGCCGGGCCGAGGGCGTACAGGGCGGCCAGCAGGAA
>RFJV01000015.1 GCA_003694775.1 Chloroflexota bacterium
CACCAGCAGTCCAAGTACCAGATGACGATTCCTGTCCAGCCAGGTTGGTTCCATAAATACACCTCCGGAGTGGATAAGTTGGGGAGTTGGGGAGTTGGAGAGTTAGAGAGTTGGAGAGTTGGAGAGTTTATGTGTTTGGAGGCGGGAACGTTTGGCAGTTCTCTTCCTTCTCTTGTCTCCCTGTCTCCTTGTCTCCCCGTCCCATTATACTTATCCTGCTCTGACAATTTTCAGAAAAATTGCGATGAAAATCACTTTTTCTTTGCGGGGGTTTATGGTATGATAAACGCAGAGACAACCCACACCTCACCCCAGGAGAAACCTTGATGAAAGCAGTCGTCATGGCTGGCGGCGTTGGGTCCAGGTTAAGGCCCCTGACCATTGAGCGACCAAAACCGATGGTCCCGCTTGTCAACAAGCCGGTGATGGCTCATATCCTTGACCTGCTCAAGCGGCACAACATTACAGAAGTGGTTGTCACCCTGCAGTATCTGGCAACGCTTATCCAGGATTATTTCAGCGACGGCTCCAGCCTGGGGATGAAAATCCATTACCGGGTTGAAGAAACGCCTCTGGGCACAGCAGGGAGCGTAAAACGTGCTCAGGATTTACTGGATGATACCTTTCTGGTTATCAGCGGCGACGCGGTGACTAACATTGACCTGAGGAAGGTGGTTGAGTTTCACCGGGCGCGGGGCGCGCTGGCAACCCTGGCCCTCTATTCCCTGGACAATCCGGTGGAATACGGTGTCATCACCACCGACGAAGAAGGCCGCATCCTCCGCTTTCAGGAAAAACCCAGCCGCGGCTCGGTCATGTCGGACCGGGTGAATACCGGCATTTACGTGCTTGAGCCGGAAATCCTGGACTACTTTGCTCCCGATACCCCCTTTGACTTTGCCCGCGACCTGTTCCCGATGATTCACGAACAGAAAAAACCGCTGTATGGCTTTACCGTAGACGGGTACTGGTGCGATGTGGGCAACATTCCGGAATATATGCGGGCCAATGCCGATGCCCTGTTGGGTAAAATCGAAGGGCTGAACCTGGGACAGTACCTGGGCAACGGCATCTGGGTAGGCAAGGACGTAGAAATTTCCCCCGATGCCCATCTGGAAGGACCTGTATACCTGGGCAATGCGGTGCAGATAAAAGGCGGCGCGGTCATCAAAGGGCCATCCGTTATCCGGGATTACACGGTGATTGACCATGAGGCCGTCATCGACCGCTCCATCCTGTGGCGCAACTGCTACATTGGCGAACGGGCACAAATCAGCGGCGCGGTCATCACCCGGCAGTGCAGTGTCAAAAACAACGCCACCATTTTTGAAGGTGCAGTCATCGGCGATGGGACAATCATCGGCGAAGGGGCCATCATCCATTCCAGCGTCAAGATATGGCCCGGTAAAGAGGTGGAGCCGGGAGCCACCGTCAATGCCAGCATCATCTGGGGGTCGCAGGGACGGCGGGTCCTGTTTGGCCGGTTCGGCATTACCGGGGTGGTCAACATTGACCTGACCCCTGAATTTGGGGCCAGAATTGGGGCCGCATTTGGGGCCATCCTGCCGAAAGGGTCCACGGTCACCATCAACCGGGACATGCACCGAAGCCCGCAGATGATTAAGCGGGCCATTATTTCCGGCCTGCCTTCTGCCGGCGTCAATGTGTGGGACCTGGGCAGTCAGCCCATTCCGGTGGCCCGCTACTTTACCCGCATCAGCGACGTGCAGGGGGGGGTGCATGTCCGGCTTTCTCCGTTCGACCAGCGGGTGGTCGACATCCGTTTTATGGACAGCCAGGGCCTGAACCTGAGCAAAACCCAGGAACGCACTGTTGAGCACATCTTTTTCCGGGAAGATTTTCGCCGGGTTTATCTGGACGATATTGGCAAAATTGAATACGCTCTGCACGCCAACGAACGGTATATTGAGGACTTCCTCCACCAGGTCAACACCCGCGCCATTCAGGAGGCCGGTTTCGAGCTGGTCGTCGCCTATGCCGACGTTCCGGTCAGCAATACGCTGTCGGTCATCCTGGACAAACTGCACTGCAATGTTGTGTCGCTCAACTCAAACGCCAACAGCCTGACTGTCAGCGCCGGGCAGAGCCAGTACCAGAGTGCGCTGAAGCAGTTGCAGATAATTTCCACCGCCCTGGGGGCACAGCTAGGAGTCAGGCTGGATGCGGGGGGGGAGTCTATTGTGCTGGTGGACGACCGGGGCTATCTGCTTCAGGGCATTACAGCCTTTGCCGCGCTGGCCGAACTGGCCCTGCGTGACGCGCCGGGCAGTACCATCGCGGTGCCGGTCAATATGCCGCTGATTTTTGAGAAAATTGCCCAAAAATACAACGGTAAAGTTATCCGCACCGAAATAGACGCCAACAGCTTTGTCGAAGCAACCTGCACCCACAAGGTTATCCTGGCCGGGGACGGCGCCGGCAGCTTCATCTTTCCCGATTTTCACTGCGCCTTCGACGGCATGATGGCCCTGGTAAAGACGCTGGAGTATCTGGCAACCCAGAACTGCCGGCTGGGTGAGGTGGTGGAAAATCTGCCGCCCTACCATCTGGCCCAGCGCCGGGTATCCTGCACCTGGGAGGCCAAGGGGCGGGTCATGCGCCAGTTGAATGAAAAATTCCGCCCGGCCAAGAGCGAAATCCTGAACGGCATCAAGCTGGACTTAGGCCCCGGACGGTGGGTGCTCATCGTTCCCGACCCTGACCACCCCTATTTCCGCATCACCGTAGAAGCGGAATCCCAGAAAGAGGCGGAAGCCCTGGCCGACAAATATACCCGCATTGTAGAAGAAGTGGTGCCGCTGGAATAAAAAAGGCCCGGTACATTGCCGGGCCTTTTTTATTCTGAACAGACAGATTACTTGATTTCGACGGTCGCGCCTTCGGCTTCGAGCTGGGACTTGGCGGCTTCGGCTTCTTCCTTGGACACGCCTTCCAGCACCTTTTCGGGGGCGCCGTCAACCAGAGCCTTGGCTTCCTTGAGACCCAGGTCGGAGCGCAGAGCGCGCACGGCCTTGATAACCTGAATCTTCTTGTCGCCGACTTCCTTCAGGATAACGTCGAATTCGGTCTTTTCTTCGACGGCTTCAGCGGCCTCGCCACCACCAGCCATACCGGGCATAGCCATCACCGCCGCCGGGGCCGCGGCGCTAACGCCCCATTTTTCTTCCAGAATCTTGGTCAATTCAGCCGCTTCCAGAATGGTGAGCTGGCTCAGTTCTTCAGCAAGCTTTTCCAGGTCTGCCATTTTTAGTTATCTCCTCTATCTTCAAATTAGTAAATTATCATTCTCAAACAGAAATTAAATTGGACAGCAAAAATTGCCTTACGCTTCTGCCGAGGCTTCGGAACCTTTTTCGGCATAGGCGTTGATAACACTGACCAGCTGGCGGACGCCACCGGACAGGGCGCCAACCAGGCGGCTGGCCGGCGCGTTGATGAGTCCCAGCAACTGCGCCCGCAGAACTTCCAGCGACGGCAGGCTGGCCAGGTCTTTGATGGCCTCGGCGGACAGCACCTTACCGCTCATCACGCCGCCTTTGATTTTGAGCATTTCGTGCTCTTTGGCAAAATCCACAAAAGCCTTTGCCACCGCGGGGACATTGTCACCGCTGAAACCAATCCCGACCGGGCCGGTCAGCAGGTCGTCAATCTCCGGGTAGCCTACTTCCTGCAAGGCACGCTTTGCCAGCGTATTTTTGACCACGCTGAAACTGCCATCTACTTCGCGGATTTTTGTCCGCAACTGCTCCAGTTCACTTACTTTCAAGCCGGTGTAATCGGCGATGATAATCGCCTGGCTGTTTTGGAGCTGTTCTACATATTGTTTTACCCGAGCCTCTTTTTCCGCGCGTGATATAGCCAAGCTCCAGCACCTCCTTTCTGAAAAGGTTTAGTAACAGTTTAGTAACAAATAAAAACGTCTTTGCGCACCCCGACGCAAAGACGCATTTCAGCTGACCGTTATAAACCGCTAATAACGGGTAATATCCAGCTTCCGGGTCTTTGCCTCGGCAGGTGGTCCAGCCTTTATGCGCAGTAAATGCCTGCGCGCCTGCTGTCTCCGGCAGAAAAA
>RFJV01000657.1 GCA_003694775.1 Chloroflexota bacterium
GGGGTAATGGTGGGGGTGGGAATAGGAGCCACCTTGATAATTCCGGCGCAGGCGGTCAGGCTGTTGAGCGCAACGGCCAGCCCGACCAGCCCCAGCCAGACCAGCAGACGTTTCCGGCGGGTCGAAATGGTGCTGGCTGTTCCGCCGCCGGACAGAGTATTGGGTTGGTGGTGCTTCTGTGTTGTCGGCTTCATCTTTATTCCTGTGCGGTGGACTGTTGGTGATTCATCGGGATGGTAAACGGGGGGATGGGCGGCGCTTCCAGACCAGCCAGCCCGCGGCAATCAGGCCGACCACCAGCCCGCCAAGCCAAAGCCGGGCCGCGGGGGAGAGAAACGCCCCGGTAACGGGCGGATAAAGCGGCGGTGGAACCGGGTCGGAGGGATAGGGCGGCGTTTCTGCGGGCGGGGAGCCGGAGTCGCTGGTCGGTGCAATCCGCTGTTTGGTATCGATGTAGGGGACAATCTGCGGAAGCTGTCCCTCTTCCTGCGGGTCGAACATAAAAATGGAATAGACTTCGCCGGCATCCAGCGTCACCGGGAAGACGCCGTTGACGGGCCGGGTGGCGTCTACCATCCGCAGGCCCATGCCGTAGGTTTCCGGCTCCAGCTGAATGTAGTTGCTGACTCGCTGTTCGTTGGTCAGGATGCCGCACCGCTGGCTCAGGCACATTTCTACCGGGGGGGTGTTGGTGGAGGCGGCGCGCACCAGCCGGACCGCGCCGAATCCGGCCCGGATAGGCTGGTTGTTTTCGTCGAGGAGCACCCAGGGCGGGGTCAGGCCGTCGGCATTGTCCCAGAGCAGGATGGTGTAATCGGCGCCGGTTTCCAGAGGGGCCTGGCTTTCGACCAGAAAGCCCTCGTCGGAGGAATCTGCGGCCCGGATGCCGATAGTGTGGGTGGGGACCCCGGTGTCCGGCAGGGGAACGTAGTTGGAAATGAAGCGGGAGGGCACATTCTGAAAATAGAGGATGCCGTCGATGTATACATTGGCGCTGGTGACCTGCAGGGAGCCGTTGACCACCCGTACGCGGGGGCGGTTGTCGGCGCGCAGAACGCCGGAATCGGGCGGGGTTTCTTCCTGGGCATAGACTGCGGCAATCCCCAGCAGAAAGAGCCACAACAGCAGAAGGATGATGCGAATACCGCGCTTCATTATCTTCTTCCTTCCCTAATCTTTATCTTCTTCCTCGTCTTCTTCGTCGTCGGCCCGCCGGCCGCCGCCGAGCATACTGCCCGGAATTTTCAGGATATTCTGCAGAACTTTTTTCTTGAAGGAGCGGTTGGGCATTTTTTCCACGCCCTCTTCGTACGCGCCGATGGCTTCGATATACCGTTTCTGCTTCATCCGCAGGCGGCTGACCGCCTGCCAGGCGTACATGGCCATTTCATTTTCCCCGGCTTCCGAGAGCAGGGCGGCGGACTGTTTGTAGGCTTCCACGGCTTCTTCGTACGCCTCTTCGGCTTCTAGCAGGGCGGCCCGGTTGCCCAGGGTTTGGCCCTGGCCTTTTTTGTCATCCAGGCGGGTAAAGCGGGTCATCGCCTCGTCCAGGGCGGTGCGGGCCGCGTTAAAGTCTTCCAGTTCCTTGCAGATGACTCCCAGGTCGTTGTAAATTTCGGCCTGTTTGTGCTCGTCCGCTGTTTGGGTGAGGGCCTCTTCCAGCTTCTGCCGGGCCGCTTCGTACTGACCGGCGCGGAACAGGGCCACGGCTTCTTCGTGCATTTTCTGGGCGGTTTCTGCCATTGTATTCTCCTTATGCCGTTTTTTCTGCCAAAGGGACAATCAACTGCACGGTTGTACCCCGGTCTGGCCCGGAGGCACGGGAGTTGATGACCAGCCGGGCGTCAATCAGGGCGGCCCGTTCTTTCATGTTCAGCAGGCCAAAACTGCTGTGACCTTCGTACTCCCGCTCCACTTTCTCCTGGTCGAACCCTTTTCCGTCATCCCGGATGGTCACAATACAGTAGCCGTGCCGCACCGTTACCGACAGCCACAGGTTTTGGGCCTCGGCGTGGCGCATAACGTTGTTGACCGCCTCCTGCACAATCAAGAAAATGGTATTGGCGACCTGCGGCGGCAGGTTGAGCCGGTCTACCGTGGTAAAGTGGATGGTTAGATGTTTTGATTCTTCCAGCCGTTCTACGTACTGCTCCAGGGCGGCTACCAGGCCCTGGGTTTCCAGAATGATGGGCCGCAGTTCAAACAGGATGGTGCGTGTATCCTTGATGGCCTGCCGGAGCAGGTCACGCAGGGGGGGAAAGGCTTCGGCCAGCATTTCTGGCTTATGTTTGCTTAACCATTCCAGGTGGTCCAGGCTAACGCTGATGGCCGAAAGAAGCTGGACCGGGCCATCGTGCAGTTTCCGGTTCAGTTCGTGCCGGATTTCCTCTTGGGCTTGCAGGATGAGGTCTCGCTCCTGGCGAACCCGTTCGTAGAGGCGGGCGTTTTCAATGGCAATGGCGGCCTGGGCGGCAATGACGCTCATCAACTGCAGGTCGTCATCATTAAAACCTTCCTCGGCGTACTTATTCAGCACTTCCAGTACGCCAATCACCCGGCCCTTGAGCTTCAGGGGCACGGCGGCAATCGACTGGGTCAGGAAGCCGGTGCGGACATCCACCCGGTGGCTGAACCGGGGGTCGGCACGGGCATTATTGGTGATGGCCGGCTTGCCGTGACGGGCCACCCAACCGGCAATCCCTTCGTCCAGCGGAATCCGCTGTTGGCGCAGGATATGGCCGTGTGCCCCCAGAGTGACTTCAAAAACCAGCTCCTTGTTTTCTTCATCTATCAGCATCAGCGAGGCCGCGCCGGCATCGATGACTTCCGCGGCCAGCTTCATAGTATCCGCCAGCAGACGGTTGATGTCCAGGGTAGACATCAGGGCCTGCCCTACCTGGTAAAAGAGGTTCATATATTTGAGCCGGCGGTGGGCCTGTTCCAGGCTGGCCCGCTGGGAGATAATGAAGGACAGCCCCAGAGCCAGCCGCTGGAGAAGCTGTCGTTCCGGGCCCGGCAGGCTTACACCGGGCGGCAATGCCAGGCTGAGCGAGCCGGTCAGGGTGCGGGTCTCCGAGATGAGAGGCAGGTTGAGCAGGGTGGTTCCGGTCCGGGTATCGGTTTTGGCCGCGATGGGAAGCTGTCCCGGTTTGAACTGCACGGCCTGTCCGGCTTGCAGTCGACGCAGAACGGCCTCTTCCCAGCCCTGAAAATGGACCAGATATTCTTTACGCAGGTTGCCGTCGCGAGCCATGTAGGGATGCTGGTTGAAGTACAGGATGGAACCGGCCTCAGCCTGAACGGCCTGGAGGAAAAGGTTGACTGCTTTGTTCAGCAACCCTTCCAGGGACGCTGAGCTGAGCAGATGAATCATCTCCTCAAACCAGATGGCGGTTGGGGAACGGTTTACCAATTCGGTCTGGCCCGGTTCAGCGTTCATCGTTAGGGTGATAAATAATGCGATAGGGCGATAATGCGATAGGGCGATAGGGCGATAGGGCGATA
>RFJV01000658.1 GCA_003694775.1 Chloroflexota bacterium
CGGCTTCCGCCTGCCCAGCGCCCTGGACAACCGCCCCCTGAACTTCGAAGAGTGGGAGGCGCACATCCACCAGGTTATCTACACCAGCGCCACCCCCGGTCCCTACGAACTGGAGCACAGCCAGCAGGTAGTCGAGCAGATTATCCGGCCCACCGGCCTGCTGGACCCGGAGGTGGAAGTCCGCCCCACCAAAGGGCAGATTGACGACCTGCTGGCCGAGATTAACCGCCGGGTTGAGCACGGCGAACGGGTGCTGGTCACTACCCTGACCAAGCGAATGGCCGAAGACCTGGCCGATTACCTGATGGAGCTGGGTATCCGGGTGCACTACCTGCACAGCGAAATTGACACCCTGGAACGGGTGGAAATTCTGCGTGACCTGCGCCTGGGGGTGTACGATGTGGTAGTGGGTATCAACCTTCTGCGAGAGGGGCTGGACCTGCCGGAAGTATCGCTGGTGGCGATTCTGGACGCGGACAAGGAAGGCTTTCTCCGGTCGCGGCAGGCCCTCATCCAGACCATTGGCCGCGCCGCCCGGCACGTGAACGGCAAGGCCATCATGTACGCCGACCGGATTACCGATTCGATGCGCTACGCCATCGACGAAACCAACCGCCGCCGGGCCAAGCAGGAGCAGTACAACCGGGAGCACGGCATTGAGCCGCAGTCCATTATCAAGGAAATCAAGGATTTGACCGACGAACTCGCCCGCCGCGAGGAGGCCGAGCAGAAGATGGTTGCC
Organism: Chloroflexota bacterium; assembly: GCA_003694775.1. GTDB lineage: Bacteria > Chloroflexota > Anaerolineae > 4572-78 > J111 > J111. Next base: position 743 of record RFJV01000658.1, read on the forward strand.
GAGGCGCGGGCCGGGTACAATGTGGCCGGCACCCTGCCGCCGCACGAAATTGAGCGGCTGATTGAACAGCTTGAAAAGCAGATGAAGGCCGCCGCGGCAGAACTGGAATTTGAGCGGGCCGCGGCCTACCGCGACCAGATTGCCGAACTGCGGGAGCAGTTGCGGCTCCTGCGCGAAGCCGAAGATACCCGCCCGGCGTGGGAAAAAATCCAGTAGGACGACATTAATGTCGTCCTACTGCAACGGCACGAATTGACGGCCTGTTCCTGCCAGGGGGATGGACTGCATTCCTTTTTGTTGGGGAAAAGTTGACAGACCGGCCTGTTGGGTGTATATTCGTGCAAAATTTACACTATCTGTAAGTTTGCTTTTTTTATCCCGGGGATTATTGTAAGTGTTACACTTACAATAAAATATATTATCTTTCATTTCGGGAGGTAACCCTGATGAGTTCATCCAACACCCCACGAACGTATGATGATGTGATTGACGAAATTGGCTACGGCCCATTTCAGCGGAAGCTGATGCTGATTTGCGGCGCGGGGTGGGCCGCCGATGCCATGGAAGTTCTGCTGATTGCCTTTGCCATTCCGGCAATCATCAAAGAATGGAATCTCACCAAAGGGGAAGCCGGCCTGCTGGGCACGGCTATTTTTTTGGGGATGCTGGCCGGGGCCTGGTTTTGGGGCACTATTTCCGATTACATTGGCCGCAAAATTGGGTTTCAGCTTACCGTGCTGATTGATTCGCTGTTTGGTTTCCTGTCGGCCTTGTCGCCCAGCTATATCTGGCTGGTCATCCTGCGTGCCCTGACCGGTTTTGGGGTCGGCGGTACCCTGCCGGTAGACTACGCCATCTTTGCCGAGTACCTGCCCCGGCAGAAGCGGGGACGCTATCTGGTTTATCTGGAAAGTTTTTGGGCTATCGGTACCATTGCCGCCGCCGGACTGGCCTGGCTGGTGGTTCCCCGGCTGGGCTGGCGGGCCCTGCTGGCCCTGTCGGCGGTGCCGGGAATCATCGTCTATTTTATCCGGCGCTACATCCCGGAATCGCCGCGGTATCTGCTGGTGAACGGGCGCGAGGAAGAGATGCGGGCGGTGCTGACCCGCGTGGCCCAGGAAAACGGAGCGGCTGTGCCGGATTTAAACATTGCCGCGCCGCCGGCGGCTCGCCGGGTGACGGTCGCCGCGCTGTGGGCACGGCCCTACGCCCGGCGCACCCTGATGCTGTGGGTTACCTGGTTTGCCATTTCGCTGGGCTATTACGGAACCTTTATCTGGCTACCGCAGATTTTTGTTTCCCGCGGCTTTACCTTCCTGCGTACCTACCAGAATGTCTTTATTATGGCGCTGGCCCAACTGCCCGGCTACTTTTCTGCCGCCTACCTGGTTGAGCGGTGGGGACGCCGTCCTACCCTGGCTCTTTACCTGGGGCTTAGCGGTGTGTTTACCTATCTGTTCGCCGTTGCCACCGGCCTGACCGGCATCCTGGCGACCGCGGTTTGGATGTCGTTCTTCTGTCTGGGGGCGTGGGGCGCGCTGTATGCCTACACCCCGGAACTTTACCCCACCCAGATTCGCTCCACCGGGATGGGCTGGGCCAGCGGTATGACCCGCATTGCCGGCGCGCTGGCGCCTATGCTGGGCGCCGGTTTGCTGACCGCAAACTTCGTTGGCGGGTTGACTCTTTACGCTATCGCTTTTATCATAGGTGGGGCGGCAGTGTATGCCCTGGGGCCGGAAACGCGGAACCGGCCTCTGGCCGACACCCTGGAAGCGGAGGCTGATTTGTCGCCGCATCCCCAGCCTCTGGGCTGAGTTTGACCTGCCGGAAGGGTGACAATCCGTAGGGCGACATCACGTCGCCCTACACAATTATTCTATCCGAGGAGCATCTATCGATGGCCTGGTACCAGACATCGTTCCGGCTTCCCCCGTTTTCGCGCGGATTTCACCTGATTACG
>RFJV01000659.1 GCA_003694775.1 Chloroflexota bacterium
AGAGATGGTGATGCCTGGGGACAATGTGAATCTGACGGTCAAGCTGATAGTGCCGGTGGCGTTGGAAGTGGGTAGCCGGTTTGCCATCCGCGAAGGTGGGCGGACGGTTGGTGCTGGCGTTATCACCAAGATTATCGAGTAAAAGTCTGTACCTGTGGCTGGAACGGCCACGGATAAACCGGTGGAGCGAATATGGCCAAGCAAAAGATACGAATTCGTCTGAAAGCCTATGATCACCGTGTGCTGGACCAATCGGTGCGGCAGATAGTGGATACCGCAGAGCGAACCGGAGCTACCGTGGTAGGGCCGGTTCCCCTGCCGACCAAGATTGAGCGGTTTACGGTTATTCGGTCGCCGTTTATTGACAAGGACTCGCGGGAGCAGTTCGAAATCCGCACCCACAAACGGCTGATTGATGTGGTGGACCCCAAGTCCAAAACGATTGATGCACTGGTTCGCTTGAATCTGCCGGCCGGTGTGGATGTCGAAATCAAGTAATACTATCCGGGGTTTTGAAACAACTCTGAAGAAAGGGGAATGGCCGAAGGAATGATGGGGCCTTTGGGGAAGTGTGTGTCTCAAAGGCGGCACCAGTTCCGGAAGCTGGAAAAAAGATGAAAGGTATTTTGGGAAGAAAGCTCGGGATGACCCAAATTTTCGATGAGAGCGGCGCGGTAATTCCTGTCACTGTCATCGAAGCTGGGCCGTGCTACGTCACTCAGAAGAAGGTGGTCGAAAAGGATGGCTACAATGCCATTCAGTTGGGATTTGGAGAAATCTCCGAGCGGAAGCTGACCAAGCCGATAGCCGGTCACCTGAAAAAAAGCAACACCCCGCCGGTACGTTACCTGCGCGAATTTCGGGTGAATGATGTGAGCGAGTACGAAGAAGGCCAGAAAATAGACGTATCGGTCTTTGAGGTAGGCGACCGCGTGGACGTGGTCGGCACCAGCAAGGGTAAGGGATTTGCCGGGGTGATGAAGCGGCATGGCTTTGGCGGCGGGCCAAAAACACACGGCCAGTCCGACCGCTGGCGGGCGCCCGGTTCTGTGGGCGCGGGGTCTACGCCGGGCCGTATCTTCAAAGGGACCCGTATGGCTGGTCGGATGGGGAATGAGCGGGTTACGGTGCAGAACCTGCAGGTTGTTCTGGTAGACCCGGAGAAGAATCTGCTGGCCGTAAAAGGGGCGGTGCCGGGGGCCAAAAATGGCCTGCTGATTATCCGCGAGGCCCGGAAACAATAGAAAGCGAGGGATGAGTGATGAAGGTCGAAGTAAAAAACACACTCGGCGCAACCGTCGGTGAAATTGAACTTCGGGATGATATTTTTGCCATCGAACCGAACAAGGCAGTGATGCACCAGGCCCTCGTCCGCCAGCAAGCCAACGCCCGTCTGGGGACACACAGCACCAAAACCCGGGCCGAAGTGGACCGCACGAAAGCCAAATGGTATCGGCAAAAGGGGACGGGGCGGGCCCGTCATGGCTCCCGTTCGGCGCCCATTTTTGTGGGCGGCGGCAAGGCTCACGGCCCCAAACCGCGTGATTACAGCCAGAAGATGCCTCGCAAGATGCGGCGGCTGGCTCTGCGCTCGGCGCTGTCGGTAAAGGCCGCGGCCCAGCAAATTATTGTGCTGGACGACCTGGCTTTTGAGGCTCCCAAAACTGCCCAGATGGTGGACGTATTGAACAACCTGAAGGTAGACGGCAGTGCCGTTATCCTGCTCCCGGAGCGGAACGAAAACGTGGAGCGCAGTGCCCGCAATTTGCCGGAAGTGAAGACTCTGCGGGCCAACTACCTGAACATCCGTGACCTGCTGGGTCACAACTACGTAATTATGCCCAAAGCGGCCGTGTCGGTGATAGAGAGCTTTTTGGGGCAGTAATGCTTGATGAGACTATACGGTGGTAACTTGCAGGAACGGGTTGCCCTCAGGAGAGTGCTGTTATGGAAATGAACCCTTATAAAATCATCATTCGCCCTGTTGACACGGAAAAAAGCAGAACTGCATCGGAAATGGGGCAGTATGTTTTCATGGTCCATCCGTGGGCGAACAAAGTAGAAATCGCCATGGCAATATCGTACATTTTTGATGTTGACGTGGTTAAGGTCCGGACGATTAATGTCCCGGCCAAGTTTGGCCGCTGGGGCCGGAAGCGCATCCGGCGCAAGCCGGCGCAGAAGAAGGCCATCGTCACCCTGGCCCCCGGCCAGCGGATTGAAGCTTTTGAAGGGGTGTAAACGAACCTCACCAAAACAGTAGCTGATTAAATTGGGGCCGTCCCCGGAAAAAGACGCCACAACAACGAAAGTATTGGGACGGCAGGTTAGATAGAACAAACGGCGCAAAGCGGAGAATGCAGTTATGCCTGTCAAAGTTTACAAACCTACCTCTCCCGGTCGACGGGGGATGTCTGTTGCTACATTTGAAGAAATTACCAAAACCAAGCCGGAAAAGAGCCTGTTAAGCCCCCGCAAGCAGAAAGCCGGGAGGAATAATCAGGGCCGGATTACGGTTCGGCATCGCGGGGGCGGCCACAAGCGCCGCTACCGGATTATCGACTTTAAGCGCGATAAACATGGTATTCCGGCTACTGTTCGGGCGATTGAGTACGACCCTAACCGCTCGGCCCGTATTGCCTTGCTGTTTTATGCCGATGGTGAAAAGCGGTACATTCTGGCCCCGGTAGGGCTGAATGTGGGCGATACGGTAATGTCCGGTCCCGACGCGGAAGTGCGGGTAGGGAACGCCCTCCCCATCTACAAAATTCCACTGGGTACACAACTGCATAATATTGAACTGTATCCCGGCAAGGGCGGCCAGCTGGTGCGTGCCGCCGGTACGTCGGCGCAGTTGGTGGCGAAGGAAGGGGATTACTCCCAGATTCGTCTCCCTAGCGGCGAAGTGCGTCTGATTCGGCAGGAATGCTATGCCACGATTGGGCAGGTCGGCAATGTGGACCACAGCAACATCAATCTTGGCAAAGCAGGTCGCAAGCGGTGGTTAGGCATTCGCCCGACGGTTCGCGGCTCGGCGATGGACCCCGCGAGCCATCCCCATGGGGGTGGCGAAGGGAGAGCGCCAATTGGTATGCCTGGTCCTAAAACTCCGTGGGGTAAACCGGCCCTTGGCGCTAAGACGCGGCGAAATAAACGGACGGATAAATACATTGTACGGCGTCGACACCAGAAGCGACGACGGTAATGAAGGAGGATAGTCGATGACGCGTTCTTTGAAAAAAGGGCCTTTTGTAGAACCCAAACTGCTGAAGAAAATCGAGGCGATGAATAAAAGCGGAGAAAAGCGGGTGATTCGGACCTGGTCGCGGGCCAGCACCATTTTTCCGCAGATGGTTGGGCATACCATTGCAGTGCACGATGGACGCCGGCATGTGCCAATTTATATCACGGAAAATATGGTGGGGCATAAGTTGGGTGAATTTGTGCCGACCCGCTACTTCCGTGGGCACATCGTCAAGGAAAAAGGGCGAAAACGGTAAGCCGAGGTGAGAAAGGTAGAACAATGGCCGATTTACAAGTACGTGCAGTGAGCAAGTATATTATGGGGTCGCCGATTAAGATGCGCCGCGTGGTCAACGCGGTGCGCGGCATGCGGGCAGAAGAGGCGCTGGAAGTATTGGCCCTCCTGCCTCAGCGAGCGGCGGTTCCGGTGGCAAAAACTATCAAGAGTGCCCTGGCAAACGCCGATGAAAACTACGCCCTTGACCCGGCTGATATGGTGATTGCTAAAATAACCGTGGACGAAGGCCCTCGCCTGCGCCGGGCACGGTACGGGGCGCGGGGACGGTTTAAGCCGATTGTCAAGCGCACCTCCCATATTACGGTGGTGCTGGAAGAACGTCCACTTGACTGATGGAAAAAATTTATTAGCGATAAGCTGTTAGAAGGAGAGTGTCATTTGGGCCGCAAAGTTCATCCGTTAGGATTTAGACTGGGAATTATCAAGGAGCATAAGGCTCGCTGGTATGCCGAAGGCAGTGAATATCGCGAACTGCTCCAGGAAGACCTGGCTATTCGCGACCTGGTGTTCAAATCTCACGAACGCGGCGTGATTGCCGATGTGGAGATTGAACGTCTGCCGGCCGCGAAGCAGGTAACGGTGAAAATCCATACCGCCAAACCCGGCATTGTGATTGGCCGCAAAGGTACGTCGGTGAACCAACTGCGCCAGAAGCTGGAAGCGCTGACCCAGAAGAAGGTGCATGTCGACGTGCTGGAAGTGGAAAACCCGGACCTGAATGCCTACCTGATTGGCGAAAGCATTGCCATGCAGATTGAGCGCCGCGTATCCCACAAGCGGGCGATGAAGCAGGCCATTCGCCGGGCCATGAAAGCCGGGGCCAAAGGCATTATGATTACGTGCAGTGGTCGTCTGGGTGGGGCGGATATGGCCCGGAAAGAAACCCAGCGCGAAGGTCGGGTCCCCCGGCATACTTTGCGGGCAGATATTGACTACGCTAACGTAGAGGCTTTAACCACCTTCAGCAAGATTGGTATCAAGGTGTGGGTGTACAAGGGTGATGTTCTGCCCAAGGCCGAAGAAAAGCCGATGGACGCGTACGTATCTCCGTGAACAATTTATCACTAGCTTGTTTAAGGTAGGGTTAGTCTGATGTTAATGCCAAAACGTGTGAAGTACCGGAAGCAAATGCGCGGCCGTATGAAGGGACGCGCTTCGCGGGGGACCAGGGTGGCCTTTGGAGAATTTGGCCTGCAGGCCGTGGAACCCTGCTGGATGACCAGCCGCCAGATTGAGGCGGCGCGGCGGGCCATTGTGCGCTACGTACGCCGTGGCGGTAAGCTGTGGATTCGTGTCTTCCCGGAAAAGCCGGTAACGGCCAAACCCGCCGAAACCCGAATGGGGAGCGGTAAAGGGTCGGTAGACCACTGGGTGGCTGTGGTGAAGCCGGGACGGATTATCTTTGAGATAGCCGGGGTTACAGAAGCCCAGGCCAGAGAAGCGATGCGGCTGGCCTCCCACAAGCTGCCGATAAAAACTCAGTTTGTGCGCAGAATGGATTAGGGAGGTGCAGGGATGAAAGCTTATGAAATCAGAAATATGTCGGACAGTGAGATTCGCACCAAGCTTGAAGAAACCTACGAAGAGCTTTTTAACCTGCGTTTTCAGCTGGCCATTGGTCAGGTAAAGGACCCCAGCCGGATAAAAATGCTCAAGCGGGATATTGCCCGGATGAAGACGATTCTGCACGAGCGCCGGCTGGCCGCTTCGTAACCAAATCTATTGACTTTTAGTATGACTGTTTGGGAATTGACTTATGGCAAAAGAACAACGCAAAATTCTGGTAGGTCGAGTTACCAGCGACAAAATGGATAAAACCATCGTGGTGCGGGTCGAACGAATGAAGCGGCATCCGCTTTACGGTAAGGTGGTGCGCTACCACAAAAAGTACAAGGCGCACGACGAAGAGAACCGCGCCAAAGAGGGCGACCTGGTGAAGATTATCGAATCCAGGCCGCTGAGCAAGGAAAAGCGCTGGGCTTTGGTGGAGATTCTGGAGAGCAGTAACCAGTAGTAACGTGCAGTCCGCAGCGCGATAATTTCTGAAACGGATGGATGGAGCAGTGGTCCCATGATACAACAAGAAAGCCGCCTGAAGGTAGCAGATAACACCGGCGCCAAAGAAATACTGTGCATCCAGGTTGTCGGCGGAACCCGCCGCCGGTATGCCGGGGTGGGCGATGTGATTGTGGCAACGGTGAAGCAGGCCGCCCCGCAGGGGTCGGTGAAGAAGGGCGATATTGTGAAAGCAGTGGTGGTTCGCACCAAAAAGGAAACGTCGCGCAGTGATGGGTCCTACATTCGCTTTGACGATAACGCCGCCGTAATTCTGGATAACGATGGCCGAAGCCCGCGCGGGACGCGTATTTTTGGCCCCATTGCTCGCGAACTGCGAGAAAAAGGGTTTATGCGCATTGTGTCTCTGGCTCCAGAGGTGCTCTAATCTGTATACGCTCAGGTGAGGAGTTAGAAAAATGCAAAAGATAAAAGTAGGCGACCTGGTACAGGTTATCAGTGGGAACGAAAAGGGCGCCAGGGGCGAAGTGAAGGAAGTGATACGGGGATGGCGCGTGGGGCGTTTCAAGGCCGGGAGAACCCGCAACCCCAACGCCGACCGGGTAGTGATTACCGGGGTGAACATTCGCAAGAAGCACCAGCGTCCGGTAAGCCAGACCCGGACCCAGACCGGTATCATTGAAATGGAAGCGCCGATTCACATTTCTAACGTGATGCTGGTGTGCCCCACCTGTAAAGAGGCCGTACGGGTTGGGTTTGGGTTTGAGGGAGATAAAAAGGTCCGCGTGTGCAAACGCTGTGGGGCCAACATCGACTGAAGATGCTCCCCTGGTTTGTCTGGAATGCTTCTGGATAAACCCGCCCGTGAGGGTCTGAAGTTGTGGAATATTTCTGGTTAAGGATAGGACTATGCCTCGGTTAAAAGAATACTACAAGCAAGAGGTCGTACCAGCTCTGCAAAGCGAGTTTGGTTTCAAAAACGTTCATCAGGTGCCGCGCATCACAAAGGTGGTGGTCAATATTGGTTTGGGCGAGGCCCTGCAGAACGCCAAGGCCCTGGAATATGCCGCCGAAGACCTGGCGACGATTACCGGCCAGCGCCCGGTGGTGACCCGGGCCAAAAAATCCATCGCCACGTTCAAACTGCGCGAAGGCAACCCCATTGGGTTAAAAGTAACCTTGCGCGGGGACCGGATGTGGGATTTTTTGGACCGGCTGATGAACATTGCCCTGGCCCGCCAGCGCGACTTTCGCGGCGTGTCGCCCGATAGCTTTGATGGCCGGGGGAACTACAACCTGGGGCTGGCAGAGCAGTTGGTTTGGCCTGAAATCAACTACGACAAGATTGACAAGGTGCGCGGTATGGAAGTCACCATTGTCACAACAGCAAATACGGACGAGGAAGGGCGCCGCTTGCTGGGTATGCTGGGAATGCCCTTCAAAGGGAAGAGGTAGGAAATATGGCGAAAAAATGTATGCCCATCCGGGAAACCCGACGGAAGTATGCAGTGCGGGTCAGGAATCGTTGCAGTCAGTGTGGGCGGCCGCGCGCTTATATGCGCCGCTTTGGCCTGTGCCGGATTTGCTTCCGCAAGCTGGCAAACGAAGGTAAGATTCCCGGCGTGGTGAAGTCTAGCTGGTAATCAGCAGGCGGATTAGTCGACTAGTTTTGATGAAGAGGTCTCTATATGAACGTAACTGACCCTATTGCAGATATGTTAACGCGTATCCGGAACGCGGCCAGTGCCAAGCATACGCAGGTAGCTATGCCGTCCTCCAAACTGCGGCAGGAAATTGCCCGGATTCTGAAGGAGGAAGGTTATATCAAGGATTATGAGGTCCTGCCCGGCAAGGTTTATCCAACCCTGTTAATCCACTTAAAATACACCCAGGATCGCCGTCCGAAGCCGGTAATTTCCGGTTTGGTGCGGGTCAGCAAGCCGGGCCGCCGCGCGTACAGCGGCGCGCGCGAAATTCCTCGTGTCCGCAGTGGTTTGGGCATTGCTATTGTCTCTACCTCCAAGGGCGTGATGACGGGTGAACAGGCGCGCCGGCTGGGCGTGGGGGGAGAAATTCTCTGTTACGTCTGGTAAGCACTGCCGGCAACAGAGACGAATAGAGGAGATGTTATGTCGAGAATAGGTAAACAGCCGGTTGTTATTCCCGCGGGCGTTACCGTCACCATCAACAAGAATCAGGTGGTGGTAAAAGGCCCCAAGGGTGAACTGAGTAGAGAATTTCCGCCGGAAATAACGATAACTCAGGAAGAAGATAAGCTAATTGTCACGCGGCCTTCTGACCATCGCCATCACCGGGCCAAACACGGTCTGGTACGTTCTCTGCTGAATAATATGGTGGTTGGGGTTTCTGAGGGTTTTAAAAAAGACCTGCACATTGAGGGCGTGGGCTACCGGGCCAGCCTGGACGGCTCCAAGCTGGTGCTGAATGTGGGGTATTCTCACCCCGTGGTCTTTGAGCCACCGGCCGATGTGAGCTTTGAGGTGGACAAGTCTGGCCGCGAATTGAGCGTGAAAGGTATTGACAAAGAAGTGGTGGGTGAACTTGCGGCCCGGATTCGCCGGGTACGGCCGCCTGAGCCGTACAAGGGCAAGGGTATCCGCTACGTGGGTGAATATATTCGGCGTAAGGCCGGTAAAGCCGGTAAGGCAAAATAAAGACCAACCCGGCAATACCGGTTTGGGCGCTGTTGAGGTGGAGCTAAAACTATGGGCAAAACGAATCCTGTATATGTGGCGCGTAAGCGACGTCACCTGCGGGTGCGGAAACGGATTTCGGGCACTCCTGAACGCCCTCGTCTGAATGTGTTCAGGAGCCTGAGCCACATCTACGCGCAGGTGATTGATGATACTGCCGGAGTGACGCTGGCGTCGGCTTCTACGCTGGACCCGGCCATCCGCGATTCGGCAGAAGCAAAAGGGAAAACCAAAACCGAACTGGCAAAGCTGGTCGGTGAGCTGGTGGCTAAGCGGGCGCTGGAAGCCGGCATTCAAACGGTGGTCTTTGACCGGGGTGGTTACAAGTACCACGGCCGGGTAAAGGCTCTGGCAGACGCGGCCCGCGAAGCAGGCTTGAAGTTCTAACAGAGATTGGGAGATTAGAGATTGGGAGATTAGAGATTGGAGATTGGGAGATTAAACTGCTTAACTCCCCACCTTATCAACTCTCCAACTCACTAACTCATCAACTCACCAACTCTCTAACTCACCAACCGTTTTCAATGGAGGACTGAATGGCAAAGCGTGAATTTGAAGACGCGGTAGAAGAGCTTGATGAGCGTGTTGTCCACATTGCTCGGACAGCCAAGGTTGTAAAAGGTGGTCGCCGCTTCAGCTTCCGGGCCGTAGTGGTTGTTGGCGATAACAAGGGCAGTGTTGGGGTAGGTATTGGCAAGGCTCGCGAAGTGCCGGAAGCTATTCGTAAAGGTTCGGAGCAGGCCCGCCGGAATATGCGGAAAATCCCGCTGATTGGGACGACTATCCCGCACGAAATTACCACCCGCTTCAGCGCGGCGGAAGTATTCCTGAAGCCGGCTACGCCTGGTACCGGTGTGATTGCCGGTGGTGGTGTCCGCGCGGTGGTAGAAGCGGCAGGTATTCGCGATATCCTGACCAAGAGCAAGGGCAGTTCCAATATCTTGAACGTGGTCAAGGCGACGGTCAAGGCCCTGAGTGAACTGCAGGACCCGGCAGAGGTGGCCCAGAAGCGTGGTCTGCCGGCTAACCGGGTACAGCCCTTCTGGTTGAAGCGAGGGAACTGATGACAGCAAAAAAGGCAAAGTCGTTAAAAGTTACCCTGGTGAAAAGCCCTATCGGCTATTCGGCCCGGCAGAAAGGCACCGTACGGGCACTGGGTCTGCGCCGGATGGGGCAAACGGTAGAGCATCAGGATACCCCCGTCATTCGCGGGATGATTAACAAGGTTTCTCATCTGGTAAAGGTAGAAGAAGCTTAGCAACCTGGAGGCCGGTATGTTGGGTAGACACGCCGCCGGCGGGTCGAACCGGCCAACTGTTGAACGTGTGGAGGCATAGGTGATGCAATTACATGACTTGAATCCCGCTCCGGGAAGCAAAAAACGCCGCACGCGGGTAGGCCGCGGCACTGCTTCTGGCAAGGGAAAAACCTGCGGACGCGGTATGAAGGGACAGGGTGCCCGCTCTGGTGGCGGCAAAGGCCCGTACTTTGAGGGTGGTCAGCTTCCGCTGGTGCGCCGGTTGCCGTTCCGCCGCGGGTTTACCAATATCCACCGGGTTGAGTACAAGCCGGTGAATCTCAGCCGCTTGCAGGAACTCTTTGGCGATAGCGATGTGCGGGAAGTAACCCCGGAAATTCTGGTGGAAGCCGGCGTTATCAAACGTTCCGATAAGGCGGTTGCCATTTTGGGCAACGGTGAACTGACCGTTCCCCTGACCGTCAAGGCGCACCGGTTTTCCAAGAGTGCGCAGGCCAAAATTGAAGCGGCAGGCGGTAAAGTGGAAGTTTTGCCGTTATCATAACCCTGGTATAAGGATTTCTACATGATAGAGGCTATCAAAAACGCGTTAACCCTGCCGGATTTACGGCGCAGAATATTTCTTACGCTCCTGATACTGGTGGTGTACCGGGCCGCGGCCCACGTCCCCGTACCGGGTGTTGATGGAGCCGCACTTCAGCGGTTCCTGGAATCCGGCAGTCAGGGGAGCACCATCGTTCAGTTTCTGAACCTGCTGTCCGGCGGTGCGCTGGCCCGGCTGTCGGTGATGGCAATGGGGGTTTATCCGTACATTACGGCCTCCATTGTGATGCAGTTGCTGACCCCCCTCATCCCGGCCCTGGAAGAACTGTCCAAGGAAGGGGAGCAGGGGCGCAACAAGCTGAACCTGTACACCTACTGGCTGTCTGTGCCGATGGCTCTGCTTCAGGCGTACGGGCAGGTGGTCTTTATCCAGAGTTCTATTCCGGGAGTGCTGGACAATTTTGGCTTCAGCGTTGACCCGCTGGCCACCATTGCCACCCTGATTACGATGACCGCCGGGACGATGTTTGCCGTCTGGCTGGGCGAGATTATCAGCGAGCAGGGTGTGGGCAACGGCGTGTCGATTATCATCTTTGGCGGGATTGTGGCAAACATTCCCAGCCAGATAGCCAATTTTGTCAGCCGCCAGGAATGGATGAACCTGATACTGTTCTCCATTATCACGGTTCTGACCATCGCCGTGATTGCCTACGTGCAGGAAGGCCAGCGCCGCATCCCGGTGCAGTACGGCAAGCGGGTGCGGGGAACAAAAGTGTACGGCGGGCAAAGCTCCCACATCCCCCTGCGGGTCAACAGCGCGGGGATGATTCCGCTGATTTTTGCCCAGTCTATCATGATTTTCCCCAGCGCGGTGGCCAGCTACTTCCAATTCAGCGAGTCGCCGTTCGTTGCCAGCCTGGCGAATGGGGTGGTCAACTGGTTCAGCCCGAATCCCACCTCGTACCCGTACTGGATTCTGTACTTCCTGATGGTGGTAGGGTTTACCTACTTCTATACAGATGTTATCTTCAAACAGCAGAATCTGGCCGAAAACCTGCAGAAACAGGGCGGGTTCATTCCCGGTATGCGCCCCGGTAAGCGGACGGAAGCGTACCTGAATTCGGTGCTCCAGCGCATTACCCTGGTGGGCGCGCTGATGCTGGGTGGTGTGGCAGTTCTGCCGTGGCTGGTCAACCTGATTCCCGGCATCAACCAGAGCGGTGCACAAACGCAATCTCTGCTGATTACC
>RFJV01000660.1 GCA_003694775.1 Chloroflexota bacterium
GCGGTGGAGGGACCGCTGATTGTGGCCGGGGATTTCAACACCACCGAGCAGGCAGAACCATACCGCCTGATTAGCCGCTCCCTGCACAACGCCCACTGGGAGGCCGGATGGGGATTTGGCTTTTCCTTTCCCTCGGCTGACCGGCAGTTTAAGGACCACACCCCCATCCCGTCGCTGGTGCGGATTGACCACATCTTTTTCAACGACCGGTTTTACGCCCTCCGCGCCGGCACGCTGAACCGTTCCGGCGGGTCGGACCACTACCCCATTGTGGCCGAACTGGTCCCCGCGGGTCAGCCCTGAGCCGGAGCCGAGGGAATCCAGATGCGTTCGGCGGGCCGGCCCTGCCCCACCGACAGGGCATACTCGCGCAGTCGCTCTGCCGCCGCGTCGGGGCCATCGAACAGCACGTCCAGTTGGGAGGCATAGGCCCGAACCGCGGCAATTTTGGCCGACATGTCGGCCTCGGTCAGGTACTGCACCTGCGGCTGAAGGTTGAGCGCGGCCTGGGCCTGCAGTGCCTCCACCAGCGGGTAAGGGTAGCGTCCGGCAAAGTAGGGGTCGGCGTAGGGGTAATCCTCGTAAAAGGCCAGCCGACAGCCCATCTGCTGGAGCCGGTGGGCCGCGGCGCGGGTGAGCTGGTGGTCCACGTGATGGCCCACTCCCAGCGGGGCCACCAGCAAGGTTGACTCGCCCAGCGGGGCCAGCTCCAGCACCGCCTCCACAATCTGCCCCACCAGCGGCACGTCAGACGGGTGGAGCGAGCCGAAGATGTCCTCATCGCGGTTGTAGAACCAGTGCCCCTCGTCGGGTTCGCCCCGGTAAATGCAGTCCAGGAATTTCAGGCGCAGATAATCTGCCCCCAGAATGTGCATCGCGGCCCGGTCTTCTGCCTGCCGGGCCGCGACCGCGTCGGCGGGTGTACCCCAGCGCGCATGCATCCCCGCGGCATACGGCGAAAGCGGGTCTGCCGCGTCTGGGGGCGCGGCAAAAATGGTAATGACCAGCGCCATCTGACCGGCCTGGCTGTAGTGATGAATGGAGCCGCCGCAGGACAGCACCGCGTCATCGTAGTGGGGAGAGAGATAAATGTACTGGTAAATATCCGGCATCGGGTTGTCCTTTACCGCCGCGGGGCGACAGTGGAGAAAATATCGTAGTAGTGGATGGCGGCCTCAATGCCGCGGTAGAAATTGGGCAGATGGAACCGCTCATTGGGCGCGTGGATGTTGTCATCGGGCAGGCCCAGGCCCATCATCACCACCGGCGCGCCCAGCACCTTGCCGAAGGTGGCGACAATGGGCAGGGTACCGCCCTCGCGCTGGAACAGAGGCCGGCGGCCAAACGCCAGCTCGCAGGCCGTTCCCGCGGCCTGCACTGCCGGGTCGGCGATGTCTACCACCGCGCTGTCCGCCGCGGCGTGAGTCACCACCTCCACGGTAACGGTTGGCGGCGACAGCCGGCGCACGTAATCGGCAAACTGGCGGGCAATCTTGTGCGGGTCCTGATGAGGCACCAGCCGCATACTGACCTTGGCGCTGGCTTTGGCCGGAATAACCGTTTTGCCGCCTTCGCCAATAAAACCGCCCTTGATACCGTGGATGTCCAGGGTGGGGCGTACGCTCAGCCGCTCGGCCACGGTATAGCCCGGCTCTCCCCACAGTGCCGGCGCGCCGGTTTCGGCCAGCACGGATTCCTCGGTCAGCGGGCCGGCGTTGATGGCTTCCCGTTCGGCGGGAGTCAGTTCCTGCACGTCATCGTAAAAACCGGGGACAGTCACCCGGCCCTGTTCATCATGGAGCGCGGCCAGCACCTTCACCAGCGCGTTCAGGGGATTGTGCACCGCACCGCCGTATGCCCCGGAATGCAGGTCGCGGCGCGGGCCTTGCATAAAGATTTCCGTGTAGACCAGCCCGCGCACACCGGTGACCACCACCGGCGTATCGGGGTCGGCCATTGGGGTGTCGGAAATCAGGAGGGCATCAGCCCGGAGCAAATCCTGATTGTGCTGGATGAATTTGTCCAGGTTGGGACTGCCGACCTCTTCCTCGCCTTCCAGGATGAACTTCAGGTTGACCGGCAACTGCCCGGCAGATTTCAGATAGGCCTCCACCGCGGCCACGTGGGCAAAAAACTGGCCCTTGTTGTCGTCCGCGCCGCGGGCATAGAGCTTGTCGCCCTGGATGGTTGGCTCAAAGGGAGGGGTGTGCCACTCGTCCAGGGGGTCAACCGGCTGGACATCGTAATGGCCGTAAACCAGCAGGGTGGGAGCGCCGGCGGCATGGAGCCAGTCGGCGTAGACCAGCGGATGCCCGTCGGTGGGGATAATGCGGGCATTCTCCAGCCCGATGGCCGTCAGCCGGTCGACCAGCCACTGCGCGGCCCGGTGGATGTCCGGCTGGTGCGCCGGCAAGGCGCTGATGCTGGGAATACGGAGAAGTTCTATCAGCCCGTTCAGGGCCTCATCCTGGTGAGTGCGAGCATATTCAAGTGCCTGTTGACGCATCGTTGCAATCCTTTCGAAAAAATATTGGGGTTGAATGACGGAACGGATTATAGCACGGAAATATCGATTGTTGAAGTCTGGCCGTCCACGAATTTTTGTATTTACTCAGCCGTCCACGAATAAAACACGAATTCACGAATAACTAACGTCGCGGGCGGTGCTGGTGAGCAGAATGTAACTGCTCAGGTGCGGACTGTTTGGCCCTCACCCCTCCCCCGGCTCACGATGTTCGCCACCCCCTCC
>RFJV01000661.1 GCA_003694775.1 Chloroflexota bacterium
GTTATGCCGGTTTTACCGGATAATTTTACGTGAATCTCGTTTGTTGGGAAATTTTTCCGGCCGCGGCAGGACACATTTTGGTACTGCTTTGCCGGTTTTCAGGGGATGCGGTAAAATTCGGCAACATTCCCCGAAACGGGCGCCTTGCCCATAACAAAATACTGCCGCCCTATCTCCAGGTATTCAGCGCGACCGCCTCATAAAAAGGGGGAAGCGTTTCTGATTAAAATTTCTTTTTTATTTGAGAGGAGGGTTTATGAATACTCGTCAAATTGCCTTAGCCGCTGCATTTCTCGCCATTGTGTTCATTGCCCATGCCGCCGGTCGGATTTTACAGATTGGCGGCGCCCAGCTGGCGCCCAGTATTGCCATCTATGTTTTGATGGCCCTGCTGATGGCGCCCGGACTGGGATGGGGACCGCTGACCGGCATTGCCCTGGCGGTGGGTATCCTGACTATGCTGGCAACGTCCAGCCCGTTTCCGCTGGCGAATATTCCCGGTCACGGCCTGGCCTTTCTCCTATCGGCTTATATGGCTAAAAAAGCCGCGCCGGAGGGACAGGAAATCGGCGTATGGCCGATTATCCTGAATCTGGGGGTCGTGCTGGTCATTTCCTGGACGGTCTTTGCTTTCTTTACCTGGTTGGGTCTCTCGGCTACACCGTTTGCCGCCAGAGAATGGGGCCGCTTTGGGATGAGCTTTGGCTCCGGCTTTATCGCCTGGTGGCTGTTCGGCTTTATTGGGGTGGCCGTTCCTACCTTTATTATTGCCGTTATTCTCACTCCGCTTCTTTACCGCGCCGTCCGTCCGGCGCTGGTCAGACAAGGGATGCTGAAAGCCGCTTGATTGTATGATGAACCAGGAAATCATCTCCGTCCGCGATGTCCGCTACTGCTACCCCACCGGCACCGACCCCGTCCTGCGCGGCGTGAATTTCTCCCTGCGCCGGGGTGAATTCGTCGGCCTGGTTGGCGCCACCGGCGCAGGGAAAACTACCCTCTGCCAGACCCTCAACGGCCTGATTCCGCACTACACCCTGGGTGAGATGCAGGGTGAAGTGTGGGTCAACGGCAAAAAGACCACCGACCTGACCGTGGCCGACCTCTCCTCAATGGTCGGGCTGGTATTTCAGGATGCCGACGCCCAACTGGTGATGTCGACGGTGGAGGAAGAGTGTCTGCTGGGGCCAATGAGCCAGGGACTGTCCCGCCGTGAGGCTCGCCAGCGTGCCCGCCAGATTCTGGAGCGGCTGGAAATCTCCCACCTGGCCGAACGTTCCCCTCAGGCATTGTCCGGGGGGCAAAAACAGCGTGTGGCGATTGCCGCGGTGATGGTCACCGAGCCGGAAGTGCTGGTGCTGGATGAAGCCACCTCTGAACTGGACGCCATGATGGTGGGTAAAATCTTTCACCTGTGCGAACGGCTCAACCGCGAATTCGGCACAACCATTCTGCTGGTTTCCCACGAAGTGGAACTTCTGGCTCGCTACACCGACCGCCTGCTGGTGATGGACAAGGGACGCATCGTCCTGGATGCACCGACCCGCCAGGCCCTGCAAGAACACCAGATACTCCAGCAGGTCGGCGTACGGCTGCCCCAGGTTACCCGCTTTGCCGTTGCCACCCGCGAGGTGCTGGCCTGGCCCACCCTGCCCCTCACCGAAGAGGAAGCTCTGCCGGTTGCACGGGCCGCGTTAAACGGAAGCCGTCCCCAGCCGGCTGAAGTTCCCCCACCCCGGCCAGAAGCCGGCACAGAACCGCCGCTCATCGAGGTAAAAAACGTCCGCTTTGCCTACCGGGAACCGGTCACCGTACTGCACAACATCAACCTGACCTTCCGGCAAGGCGAATTTACAGCCATCATCGGCAACAACGGCTCCGGCAAGTCTACCCTGATGAAGCTCATCCTGGGCCTGCTGAAACCATCTGCCGGGCAGGTCATCATTGACGGCATAGACACCCGGCAGGCCAAAGTGTCAGACCTGGCCCGGCGCATCGGTTTTATATTTCAGAACCCCAACGACCAGCTTTTTGCCAGCTCTGTAGCCGAAGAAGTTGCCTTTGGCCTGAAGAACCTGGGGCTGTCCGAAGAAGAAATCCGGCATCGGGTAGAGGAAACGCTGGTCCGGTTTCAGCTTACCGGGGTACGTGATGTTTTTCCCCGCTTTCTGGCCCGGGGCGACAAGCAGAAGGTGTGCATCGCCAGTATCGTGGCGATGAATCCCCAAATCCTGCTTCTGGACGAACCCACCACCGGGCAGGACTACCGGGACTCGCACCAGATTATGGAACTGGCCCGCTCGCTCAATGAACAGGGCATCACCATTCTGCTGGTCACGCACGACCTGAACAATGTGGCCCGCTACGCCCGGCGCGTCATTGCCGTAAACGACGGTGTCATTGTTGCTGATGGACCAACTACCGAGATAATGAGCAACCGTGAACTGCTGGCCTCCTGCCACCTGACGCCCCCGCAGATTGTCCGTCTGTCGCTGGAGATGTCGGAGGCAGGCATCCCCCCCATCATGACACCCGAAGCACTGGCCGAGAAAATCCGGCACAGGCTTAGCCTGCATCCTACCGCGAGGGAGAAGCACTGATGATTCTGCAAGAACGAGGCCGGCTGGGGCATATCGACCCCCGCATCAAGATAGTCTGGTTTTTGGCGACGCTGGTGGCCGGGCTGGTCTTTGTCCAGCCGCTGTCGCTCATCGCAGTTCTGGCCAGCATTTTTGCCGTTGCGGTTATCGGCCAGGTGCTGACCGAAACACTCAAACGCCTGCGCGGGTTGGCGATGATAATCATTGTTATCGGCCTTATTTTTGGGCTGACCGTCGATGGGAAACCGCTGTTCTACCTGATTCCGGCCATCAGCCCCCTTGGACCGGCTCTCCCCATCACTCGTGAAGGAATTCTGCTGGGCTTTATTTCTATCCTGCGCATCTTTGTCTTTGCCACGCCCTTGCTGGTCATCATTATGACCACCAACAACTCCGACCTGATTCAGGGTCTGATGTACTTCCGCCTGCCGATGGAATACGCCTTGATGATTGTCCTGGCCCTGAATTTTGTCCCCATCATGCTGGCCGAATTCGGCCGCATTGCCGACGCCCAAAAGGCCCGTGCCCACGCCCTCATTGAGCAGGGTTTTCTGGGCAAGGCACGGGGAATGGCCCCCATTTTTATCCCCCTCACCCTGAATGCAGTGGACCGGGCCGACACGGTGGGCAAAGTACTGGAAATCCGGGGATTTGCCCGCCGCCAGTTCCGGGCCGAATTTGACCCCCTGAGCCGGGGAAGCTGGGTGCTCTTTATCACCTCTCTGGCTCTGCTGGGTATTGCCGGCGCCTCTGCCGTGCTCAAGCAAGACCTGCTGATGCGGCTGGCCGGTATGTAAACAGAATTCCGCGGGAACAAAGTACTATTCTCAAAACCCCTTCTTCCCCTTATAATAGGGGTAAATTTCCCCAATTTTCAGGGATGGGGCATCCAACAGAACATGGA
>RFJV01000662.1 GCA_003694775.1 Chloroflexota bacterium
TAAACGGCTATCTTCAGGGGAGGCAATCCATTCGTGTATTCGTGTTGTATTCGCGGACGGCCAGAAACGCAAAATCCGTCAAAAATTTGAAACGCACCCTGGCTCATTGAATACCTTGCAGAATCCGGAATTTTACTTTACAATAACTAAGTGAGCCATCATTTCTACAACAGGTGTAACTGTTCAGCCATCCACGAATTTTTCACGAACCCCCTACCGGGGACAGGTACGCGAATAGCCAGCGGCGGTCCATCCCCCTGGCAGGAACAGACCGTCAATTCACGCCGTATAATATTTGCCGGAAGACAGCAAGAATGTCGTCCTACTCACCAGCAGAGCCTGTGGCGGTAGTTATTCGTGAATTCGTGTTCTATTCGTGGACGGCTGAGTAGCAACCAACAGGTTATTTCTCTTGCCCATAAGATTACCCTTTCTGCTGTTGACCATTGCCGGACTGCTTCTGGGGGGATGCAGTACGTTGCTGTCCGGGCCGGACGCTTCGCCCAAACCCGTCCGCCGCCTGGTGTTTGTCACCGTGACCCCAACCCCGACGCTGGCCCTGAGCGAAGGCTCGCGGGCGGCGCCCGTTTCCCCCATTCCCACGCCGGTCCCCGCGCCCTACTTCGCCGCGGCCAACGAGCTGGGTAAGGTGATGGTGCTCCAGTACCACCGCATTGCCTACCCGGAACAGCGCTTCCAGCGGTCGCCGGCCAACTTCCGGGCCGACCTCCAGCGGCTGTACAATGAGGGCTACTATCCGGTCAACTTCATCGACCTGGTAGACGGCCTGCCCAACGTCCCCGCGGGCAAAAGACCGGTCGTCATTACCTTTGACGACTCCGACATCAGCCAGTTCACAGTCCGGGACCCCGGCATCATCGACGGCGACAGCGGGGTGGGCATTCTGATGAATTTCCACTACGAACACCCCACCGACTGGCCGGCGCGGGCCACCTTTTTCATCCTCGGCAACGATACCAACGATTACCGGTCTATCTTCGGCCAGCCCAAATGGGTCAAAGCCAAACTCCACTTCCTGGTGGAGCAGGGGATGGAAATCGGCAGTCACACCGTAAACCACACCGACCTGTCTACCGTGACCGCGGAACGTATCCACTGGGAGCTGGCAGTCAGCAAACAGGTGCTGGAATCGCTGGTGTCGGGCTACACCGTCCGTTCGCTGGCCGCGCCGTACGGCGGTTTCCCCTTCAAGGCCGACTTCCTGCAAAGCGGCGAATGGGGCGACCTGACCTACCGCTACGACGCCAACGCCGCGGCCTGGGGCGGCCCCAGCCCTTCCCCCTTTGACCCCGCCTTTGACCCCTACCGGGTTCCCCGCATCGAGGTCAGCAGTCTGTGGCTGGACTACTGGCTGACCTACTTCCAGCAAAACCCGGACGAGTACTACATCTCCGACGGCGACCCCAACCGCATCACCGCACCGACCCCGCCCGCCATCGCCGCGGAACAGAGCGATTGACGGCCAACGACAAACGACCATCGACGAACGGCCATCGACGAACGACGAACGTCACCCCTTCACCCGGCCACCTTGTCCCCTTGTCTCCTCGTCTCCTCGTCTCCCTGTCCCCTTGTCTCCCTGTCCCCTTGTCTCCCTGTCCCCTCGTCTCCCTGTCCCCTCGTCTCCCTGTCCCCTTGCCTCCTTGTCCCCTTGTCCCCTTGTCTCCTTGTCTCCTTGTCCCCTTGTCACCCCCTCACCCTGTCCCCTTGCCTCCTTGTCCCCTTGTCCCCTTGTCTCCTTGTCTCCTTGTCCCCTTGTCACCCTGCTACCCTGCCACCTTGCTACCCTGCTACCTTGCAATTAGACACTTTATCAAAAATCCCCTCATAAACTTGACAATTCATCTAATATGTGATACAAAATGTCTAAACATCTTCAGTATTTAGACATTCTATCCAAATGGGAAAAATCAACCCCCAACTGCTGAACCTGCTGAAACGTTTCGCCGAAGGCATTGTCGCCGTGGTCGGGCCGCACTGTGAGGTGGTCGTTCACGATTTTGCCGACCTGGAGCACTCGGTGGTGGTAGTGGCCGGCAACGTAACCGGACGCCAGCCCGGCGCGCCGGTTCCCGACC
Source organism: Chloroflexota bacterium (assembly GCA_003694775.1). Lineage (GTDB taxonomy): Bacteria > Chloroflexota > Anaerolineae > 4572-78 > J111 > J111. The sequence continues at coordinate 2,100 of RFJV01000662.1, forward strand.
TCTCCTTTACCTCCGAGGAACTCACCCGCTACGCCCCGGACCAGATTAACTACCGCACTCGCCTGGGCAACCGGTCTATCCAGTCCTCCACCGTCTGGATTCGTGACGAAAACGGCGACCCCATCGGAGCCATCTGCATCAACGTAGACTACACCGACCTGGAGCAGGCCCAACAGATACTGGACCGGCTGACCACCGCAGTCCGGTCTACCTCGCCCGTCACGGTCGACGAAACCTTTGCCCGCGACCTGGACGACCTGCTCGACATCGCCGTCACCGAGTTTCTGCAACAGCAGGGCGTCCAATCCGTTGACGCTCTCAGCCACGAGGACAAGGTCAACCTGATTCACGAGCTGGAGGCGCGCGGCCTGTTCCGCATTCGCGGCGCGGTCAACCGCCTGGCAGACCTGCTGAACGTGTCGCGGGCCAGCATCTACAACTATCGGGCCAGCCGGCCCACCACCAATAACGAAGGAGCGTAACGATGCGTCAGGATTTTGTCCCCTTTGAGCTGGAACGGGTGATGTCCATCTGGGAACACCGGGTGCAGTACAACCTGTCGGAAAGCGGGGTCAAGCCGCTGACCCTGCGAGAGCTGTTTCAGGACGACCCCCGGCAGTGGGACCTCCTGCTGGATACCGAGCTGAACTACCCGCAGACCAACGGCATCCCAGAGCTTCGGGAGCGCATTGCCGCCCTGTATCCGGGCGCGTCGCCGGACAACGTGGTGGTGACCAGCGGCGCGGCCCAGGCCAACTTTACCGCGGTGCTGACCACCCTGGACCCCGGCGATGAAATTGTGGTGATGCTCCCCAACTATATGCAGATATGGGGCGTCGCCAAAAACTACGGGGTGCAGATACGGAGCTTTCCCCTGCGCCCGGAACTCGGCTGGGGGTTCGACCCGGACGACCTGCGCCGGGCCGTCACCAACAGCACCCGCCTGATTGCAGTCTGCAATCCCAACAACCCCACCGGACACATCATGTCTGCCGAAGAAATGGAGGCCGTGGTGCAGGCCGCCGACCGGGTAGGAGCCTGGATTCTGGCCGACGAGGTCTACGCCGGCGCGGAGCACTGGACCGACGAGGTGACCCCCTCCTTCTGGGGCCGCTACCCGCGCACGCTGGCTATCGGCAGTCTGTCCAAGGCGTATGCCTTGCCCGGCCTGCGCCTCGGCTGGGTGGTCGCGCCGGCTGATACCGCAGACGAAATCTGGGCCAGGCAGGACTACATCACCATCTGCCCGACAATGCTGGGCAACCGGCTGGCCGCCTACGCCCTGTCGCCGGAGGTACGGCCTCGCATTCTGGCCCGGACACGGGAGTACGTCCGCCGGGGATACGCCAATTTTGAACGCTGGTGCACCTCCCACGCGGACCTGTTCAGCCTGACCCGCCCGCAAGCCGCGGCCATCGCCTTTGTGCGCTACCACCGCGACATCAACTCCACCGAGCTGGTCAACCGCCTGATTCACGAACAGCAAACCTACGTCGTTCCCGGCGACCATTTTGGCATGGACCACTACCTGCGCATCAGCTACGGCCTGCCGGAATCGTATGTCAACGAAGGGCTGAACCGCCTGCTGAAGGTGCTCACGAACAACGATTAGGAGATTGGAGATTGGAGATTAGGATGTGGGATGGGGGATGAACAATTCAAAACTCAAAACTCCCCAACTCACAAACTAACAAACTCACAAACTAACCAACTAACCAACTAACCACCTCACCAAAGGAGATGACTCAATGGCGAAACAGCGTGTAATCATCATGGGCGCCGCAGGGCGCGATTTCCACAACTTCAATGTCTACTTCCGCAACAACCCGGACTATGAGGTCGTGGCTTTCACCGCCACCCAGATTCCCAACATCGAAGGCCGGGTGTATCCGCCGGAACTGGCGGGCAAGGATTATCCCA
>RFJV01000663.1 GCA_003694775.1 Chloroflexota bacterium
AAAAGACCCGCCTGTAAATTGTGCAAATCGATTGCGGTTTAGTTTCTACCCATCAGCCGGACATGCTCAATGGTGAAGGGCAGTAAAGCCATATGACGGGCCCGTTTGATGGCCACGGTAACCCGGCGCTGATGCTTGGCACAGGCACCGGTTTTCCGGCGAGACAGAATCTGCCCCCCTTCACCAACGTACCGCTTGAGCGTATCGGTGTCCTTCCAGTCGATTTGCTTTTCCTTGTTACTGCAAAATTCGCATACTTTTCGCCGCCGTCGATATACCCGCCGTCCGGTTCTCGACGAGCCGGTATTTGTTGTTCCGTTGCTCATTCCGTTAACATCTCCTACTTGTTGACTGAGGTAATCCTGGACAACAAGATACTGATAAGCCGGTTTACCGGCCGGTTTATTGATTACTCATCCCTATTAAATCTGCCGTTCCTGGACGATTCGAACTCCAAATCGAGGTCATCATCGTCCATATCGTCAGAGGAGCTACGCTTTCTTGGGCCAAGGATTATCATCTCGTTGGCTACCACTTCCGTTCGAAAATGACGCTGACCATTTTCATCTTCCCAGCTTCTGGTCTGCAGTCGGCCTTCAATATAGACCTGCTGGCTCTTGGACAGCTTTTTACTGCAGATTTCCGCCAGATTTCCCCAGGCCACCACGTTGAACCATTCGGTTTCTTCGCGGCGCTCACCATCCGGCGCAACCCACGAACGGCTGGCAGCCAAGCTGAAGGACGCTACCGGCTTTCCAGAGGCTGTGTACCGCAGTTCAGGGTCACGTCCCATGTTGCCTATCACCATGACTTTGTTTAAGCCTCGTGCCATTTTCCCTTACCTCTCCTTAGCCTTAACTTGGTTTAGCTGTAAGAAAAAATTATTAAATTTTGACCAGCATATAGCGTATAATCTCCTCTGACAATTTGAGATTCTGCTCAAATTGGGTCAGAGAATCCGGGGGCATGTTCAGTTCGAACAGCACGTAGATACCTTCGCGGTGCTTTTCAATGGGGTAAGCCAAACCGCGGCGGCCCCACATCTTTTCTGCGGTCACCTGGCCGTTGAAAGACTGCACGTCTTGCTTAACCTTTTCCACGACTTCGGCGACTCGCGTATCATCGACGGTGGGCCGGATGATGATTGCCAGTTCGTAAGCCCGCATGCTGAAACCTCCTTTCTTTGGATTTTAGCCCTTGCCTGGTTCCTGGCACCGACAAGAGCAGAAAGGGAACCTGCTATCCAGGGGATATGGTTCCGGGCAACCCGTACTATAACATATTCACCTTGATTAAGCAAAACTATCGTGCACAGCGGTACAAACCAACCGGCCCGGCAAAATGTAACCAAACCGTAATTCCCAAAATACCCAAAATGTGGTATGCTGGAATTGATTCGTTCAAAAAGCGGCTGTGCTGTTTTCCAAATCCGGTTCCGGTTCAGGAGTTCATAATGCCTACCATTCTGTATGCCGACGACGACCCTCAACAGCATCTGCTGGTCCGTACCGCATTAAGAAAAACCGGCTATCTGCTGATTGAAGCAGATGATGGCATAGACGCGCTGGAAAAAATTCAGCAGTATCATCCGGATTTGATTCTGCTCGACCTGTTTATGCCCCGTCTGGATGGCTTCCGGGTTCTGGAAACCCTCAAGTCTGCTCCCGACCTGCGCCATATTCCGGTCGTGGTGCTCTCGGCCTGGCCTACGGGCGACAACCGTAAGCGCACCCGCCTGGCCGGCGCGGCAGATTTTATCTCCAAACCATACCTGCCCTCGGAACTGGTAGAACGCATCGACCGGATTCTGAACAACCAGACCGCGCTGACGCCGTTTAAGAAAAATACCGACACCTCTCCACTTTGAGCGTATGCCGCCTTTATGGGATTGGGGCAACCGCCTCATTGTTTTCATCCAGGCTTACCATTCCCCCGGCCTGGACGCCTTTTTCAACGGCGTTACCTTTCTGGGCGAGGCCGAATTTTTCCTCCTGTTTCTGCCCCTGGTCATCTGGTCGGTAGACCAACGCGCCGGCATCCGGCTGGTCTACCTGACCTTTATTTCCGTGGCCCTGAACACCTGGGCCAAGCAATTTTTCAACCATCCCCGTCCCTTTGAATGGCCTACTCCGGAAACCAGCCCGGTGCTCAAGCTCAACGCCCGCGCCGAAGGACCGGGCCTGCCCAGCGGGCACACCCAAAACGCGGTGGTGCTGTGGTTCTACCTGGCTTACCGCTTCCACCGGGCCTGGTTCTGGGCGGTCGCGGCCGGGCTGGTCGGGCTGATTAGCTTTTCGCGGGTCTATCTGGGCGTCCACTTCCCCACCGACATCCTGGGTGGGGCGGTGCTGGGCGCGGCAGTACTGGGGCTGTTTATCATTGGGGAGCCGGCGGCATCTGCCTGGCTGGCCCAACAGCCGCGCCGCCGGCTGGTCATCCTGGCGATAGCCCTGCCGGTGGGCCTTCTGCTCCTGCATCCCACCCCCACCAACGTGGCCGTGTTCAGTGTTCTGCTGGGCTTCAGCCTGGGGATTCTGTTCGACCTGCCGCCGGCGGAACCGGCGTTGACTCTGTCCGGGCGAATTCTGCGCTACCTGCTGGGGCTGGCCGGTTTGCTGGTGATTTTTATCGGGCTGAAGTTTATCCTGCCCGCCGAAGAGTCCAGCCTGTACCTGCCGCTGGCCGGTCTGCGGCTGGCCGCGGTGGCCTTCTGGATTAGTGGGGGTGCGCCGAGGCTGTTTCGCCGGCTGGACAGGGCAGGGTAAAGTAAAATGTACTGCCTTCGCCGGAAACACCGGAGCTGACCACCCCGGCCTGGCCGTTCAGCCGTTGAGCAATCCGCAGAACAATCGACAGCCCCAGACCGTGCCCGGCGGCCTGCTCCCCCGATTCCAGCCGGGTAAAGGGGGTGAACAGCCGTTCTTGTTCCGCCGCAGACAGGCCATCTCCGTTATCCTGCACCCAAAACCGGACCATCGGGCCGGCAGGCGTTTCCTCCCTGACCGCCCCCAGCTCCAGCCGGGGCGGGCGCCCGCCGTATTTTAACCCGTTGGTGATGTAGTTGGTCCACAAACTTTCCACCCACGGACCGTACCCCACTGCCTGAGGCCATGCCTCCCCCACCAAAATGACCTCAGCACTGTAATCCCTGACCTGTGCGGCCAACTGTCCCAGAACATGGACGGCCAGGGCACGCACATCCAGCGGCGATAAAGGCACATCCTTCTGCCGTGCCTCCGACAGCAGAAGCAGGCTGTCGATGATACTGCCCATCCGCGCCCCGCTGTTTTGAACGGCTTCAAGCACCTGTGTTAAAATCTCCGGCGGCAGGTCGCCGGTATCTGAAGCCAGAATCTGGATGTACCCCAGCAGAGTAGAGAGCGGGTTTTTCAAGTCGTGGGCCACAGTGTGAGCAAACGACCGCAGTTCATCATTTCGACCGGTTAGCTGGGTGTTTTTCTCTTCCAGGGCCGCATTGGCCGTCCGCAGGTCGGCATCCATATTCCGCCGGTGGGTTATATCGCGGATGATGGCAAACCGCCCGGTCAGCAAGCCGCGACGACTGCGCATCGGCCAGAGGTGAAGATGATAGTAAAGCGATTCAGCATCTTTTGGAACGCTGAATTCTGTCTGTGTCTCCTGGTCAGCCAGGAAGACAGGGAGCAGGTCCGGCTTATTGGCCAGCACTTCGGCAATGGGATGTCCAACCGCGTGGGGAGAAAATTCCGGCAGGATTGTTTGTGCCGCGGCATTCACGTCTATCAGCCGCCCGGCACTGTCCAGCACCACCACACCATCGGTCATCACCGCCACTACCTGGCTTCGGGCCGCGGGCATCAGGTTTAGAAACTGGTAGCGAAACAGGCTCCAGCCTATCAACAGGCCTGAAAAGCTGAACATAACCGGGGTGAAATTAAAATTTTCTACCGGGGAGATGCCGGCAATATACAGGGTGTCTGTTGCCAGGGGAACCACCAGAGCGACCAGCAGAACCGCCACCTGCCGCCGGTAAGGCGGCGCCGCAGAAATCAGCGCCTTTACCAGCATCCAGAGGCAAAGCAGAAAAATGACTCCCCCGGACAGGGCGTGCACCCAGAAAAACCAGGGGCCGTAATCGTTGACCAGCACAGGGAATGTCCCTGCTGAAATATGGATGGTGGGCCGGCCGCGGAACAAATGGTGGTAAGCGTCGGTCCAGATAACCAGATTGGTCAGCACAGGAAGAACGGCTGTAATTGCCGCTATCCGCTTCCAGTAGGGCCGGTCGGTATAATCTGCCACCAACGCCAGCCACAACACAGGCAGAAAGGCAATGCCGATGAACTGCACATTGGCCCAGAAAATCTTGTCCGGCAGGCTCGAATGGATGATTTCGAGGCAGAAGCCGGCCGTCCAGAGAAACATGGCAACCATAACGGCTGTAAACGGCATTCCACCGGGGCGGTAGCGATACCGCCACCCGTACATCGCCAGTCCCAGAGCGGCAACCGCCGAGAGTATAAGCAGGAGAATGATGGTTTGAGATTGAAGAATGCCCTGGTAGTAAATCATCGTAATGTGGAAATAAATTTTACAAAATTCTATTTTTATGTAAACTAAAAGAAATGGCGACTCGTAAAATCCACAGCTTCAGCAAATACATTCTGCCGGTGCTGGTCGTCCTGTTCTGGCTGGTGCCTGCGGTACAGGTACAGACTCAGGACCCACCACCGGCCACACCACCGGCCCCGCCCACGCCTATCGCTCCGGCAGATGGGCCGTCCGTTCTTCCGGACAGCGCGCCTCCGGCAGACGTACTGCCGGCTCCCGGCATTGGCGCAGAACCGGAACCGTCTCCCACGGTTGTGCCGCCGGTCAGCCTGCGCACCGTGCTGACCCCCCCGCGGCTGGTTTGGTTGTTTATCATTGGGCTGGTCGTTTTTACGATTAGCTATGGAGTACAGGTGGCAATCTGGTACCGTCTCAAGCGGTAATGG
>RFJV01000664.1 GCA_003694775.1 Chloroflexota bacterium
ATTGACCATGTGGCTTAAGCCTGCCTTTTCAGGTATAATATACAGGTAGTCATCGCGTCGACCGCGGTCGGCGCGATGCTGTGTAGAACGACCTGCCTCAACCGGGCGGCCTGCGGGTCGCCCTTTTACCCCACCCGCTGTGGAGCAACTGTATGGATATAGGGATAGTTAAACCTGTTGATATTGAAAACGAAATGAAAGTGGCGTACCTGGATTACGCCATGAGCGTCATCGTGGCCCGCGCCTTGCCCGACGCTCGCGACGGGTTGAAGCCGGTCCACCGGCGCATTCTTTACGCCATGCACGATATGGGCATTCGCCACAACACCCCCTACAAGAAAAGCGCCCGTATTGTGGGTGAGGTGCTGGGCAAGTACCACCCTCACGGCGACTCTGCGGTGTACGATGCGATGGTGCGCATGGCCCAGGATTTTGCTATGCGCTACCCCCTCATCGATGGGCAGGGCAACTTTGGCAGTGTAGACGGTGACAGCGCCGCGGCGATGCGCTACACCGAGGCCCGGCTGGCAAAAATTGCCCAGGAAATGCTGGCCGACATCGACAAGGACACTGTGGACTGGCAGGACAACTTCGACGGCAGTTTGCAGGAGCCGCAGGTTATGCCGGCCCGCCTGCCCAACCTCCTGCTGAACGGCACCTCCGGCATTGCCGTGGGGATGGCTACCAACATCCCCCCCCACAACCTGAACGAAATCTGCGATGCCCTCATCTATCTGATTGACCGCTACGACCAGGTCGACGATGTGACCGTTGAGGACCTGATGCAGTTTGTCAAGGGGCCGGATTTTCCCACCGGCGCGGCCCTCATCGGCCAGGAGGGCCTGCGCAATGCCTACGGAACCGGCAAGGGCCGGGTGACCATCCGGGCCGTCGCCAACATCGAAGAAATGCGCGGCAACCGCCACCGGATTGTCGTGACCGAAATCCCCTACCAGGTCAATAAGGCGTCCCTGCTGGAGCGCATCGCCGACCTGGTGCGCGACGGCAAACTCAAGGATATTGCCGACCTGCGCGACGAGTCGGACCGGGCCGGGCTGGCGATTGTCATCGAACTGAAGCGCGGGGCACAGCCACGGCAGGTCCTGAACCAGCTTTACAAGTACACCCCTCTGCAGAGCACGTTCAGCATCAATATGCTGGCCCTGCTGGATAACGAGCCGCGCATCCTGCCCCTCAAACGCGCCCTGATGGCCTATATCGACCACCGCCGCGATGTGATTACCCGCCGCACCGAGTTCGAGCTGAAAAAGGCCCGCCACCGGGCGCACATCCTGGAAGGTCTGCGTATTGCCCTGGGACACCTGGACGATGTTATCCAGACCATCCGCCAGAGTCCCGATGCCGAAACGGCCCGCAACCGCCTGATGGAGCGGTTCGGCCTCAGTGAAATCCAGGCCCAGGCCATTCTGGATATGCAGTTGCGCCGGCTGGCCGCCCTGGAGCGCCAGAAGATTGAAGACGAGTACCAGCAGGTAATGAACACCATCGCCTATCTGGAAGACCTGCTGGCAAACCCGGAGAAAATTCTGGGCCTTATCCGGGAAGACCTGGAACAGCTCAAGGCCGATTACGGCGACCCGCGGCGCACCAAGATTCTGGTCGACGCCTCGGAGGAGCTGAACGAGGAAGACCTGGTCAAGAAAGAAGAAGTGCTGGTCTCCATCACCCAGCGAGGCTACATCAAGCGGGTACCGGCCAAGACCTACCGGTCGCAGGGCCGCGGGGGCCGGGGGGTGATGGGGATGACCACCCGCGATGAGGACGAGGTGGAATTTCTCTTCGCGGCCAACACCCTGGACACCATCCTCTTCTTCACCGACAAGGGCAAGGTGTATTCTGCCAAAGCCTACCTGATACCCGATGCCAGCCGCACCGCCAAGGGCGTGCCCGCGGTCAATCTCATCAACATCGCTCCCGGCGAAAAGATTACCGCCGCGGTTGTCGTCCCCGACTTTGCCCAGGCAGAATACCTGCTTATGCTGACCCGCAAAGGCCGCATCAAGCGCACCGACCTGAGCGAATTCGAATCGGTGCGGCCCAGCGGCCTGATTGCCCTCAACCTGGACGATGACGATGAGCTGGGCTGGGTCAAGCTGACCAGCGGCAGTGACGAGGTTATCATCGCCACCCGCGACGGGCAGGCTATCCGCTTCCACGAAACCGATGTCCGCTCGATGGGCCGCACCGCGGCCGGCGTGCTGGCAATGCGCCTGCGGGACGG
>RFJV01000016.1 GCA_003694775.1 Chloroflexota bacterium
AGCTTCCAGACAGCGAGCTTTGGCTTCGTTGATTTCCGGTTCTGTCCAGTCGCGCAGTTCCGCGGTCTGGTAGGCTTTGAGTGCCCTGGCCGGGCGGTTCAGCTTCTCGTAGCACAGGCCCTGAATGTAGTACATCCAGCGAATTTCATACCCTGCGGCCAGCATTGCCTTGATTTCCCGCCCCACTTCGGTCAGATGTCCCAGGGCGTAGAAGGCGCGGGCGCGTTCTGCGTGCAGGGCAGGCAGGTGCGGGGTGCGCGTTCGGGGGGGTGAGTTCAGGATTTGCAGGGCCTGGTGCGGATGGTTGCTCCGGTTGAGGATGGCGGCCTGGTGCAGGCGCAGGGCGCTGGCGGTCAGCGGGTCGCGGCCGTCTGCGGCCAGGCCGGCCTGCACCACGGCAAAGGCTTCTTCCACCCGCTCCAGCGCCTCCAGACAGCCGGCGACGTGCAGGAACCAGCGCCCATCGACCGCGGTGCCGGCGGCCTGGTTTTCCTGGGTGAGCCACTGCAGGGCAATTTCTGCCGCCGGCGGTGGGGCGGGCGGGCGTTCTTCCGAGGCAAAGAAGTCTGTATCGGCCAGCAAGGTGGCGTGCACTTCGCCCAGATGGGGGCGCATCCGGGGCCGCGGGCCGCTGGCTTCCAGAATCATATCGGCCTGCACCGGCGACAGCCCCGTTTCTACGGTAAAGAAAAAGCGGGGCGAATGGACCACACCGGTAGAGGTGATGTACAGGACCTGCCGGTCCTCAATACGGATGCCAAAATCTTCCGGGCGCTCCTGCATTGGCGAACCGACCAGTAGGACAAACGAGGAGCTGTCCATCGGGTGGCGTTTGAGGAAGGCAATTTCGTTCTGCAGTTCCTCCGGGGTCGTGCCCGGCAGGCCAATGATAAAAGAAAGCTGGGGTGTAATGCCGACCTCCCGGCAGTCGGCGATGAACCGCTCTACCGTTTTGATGCTGATGCCCTTTTCTATCATTTCCAGCAGACGCTGGGTGCCGGATTCGATGCCCACGTACACCCAACGCAGGCCGGCCTGGTACGCCAGGCGAAGCAGGTCGATATCAAAGGCTTTTTCCACCCGCACCCCTTCCGCGCCGAACTGCAGGTTCAGGCCGCGGGCCAGGATTTCCTCGCTGAGACGGCGCATCATTTTGGGGGAGATGGCTTCGTCCACAAACAGGAAGCGGCGCACGCCGTACCGCTCCATCTGCAGGGCCAGTTCGTCGACCACCTGCTCCGGCTGGCGGACCCGCACCACCGGGCCGTAGGGCCGGGTGTGACTGCAGAAGGTGCATTTGCCCCAGTAACAGCCGCGGCAGGTGATGATGGGCAGAACCGGCTCCGGGACGATGTAGTCGGATAGCGGAAAATCGCTGAAGTCGGGCGCGGGCAGGTCGGCCAGGTTGAGGGGCGGGGCCTTACAGCATTCGTTGATTTTGCCCCCCTGCCGGTAGGCCAGACCGTAGACCCGCTGGAACTGCTTTTTGGGCCAGGCATCCACAAAATCTGCCAGATTCTGCTCGGCCTCACCAAAGAAGACAAAATCGAGCCAGGGGAAGGCTTGCAGAAGCTCCACCGGCTCCAGGTGCGACATCATTGCTCCCCCCAGAGCCACCGGGATGCCGTACTGCTGGCGGATGACCCGCCCCAGGGCCAGGGCGTAAAGCAGGTTCTGCTCGGCCAGGATGGAAAAACCGACCAGGTCGGGCTGGAAGGCTTCGATTTGGGCCAGCTCGGCCCCAAAAATCTCCTGCGCCGCGGGGCGCGACAGCCGCAGACGACCTTCCACTACCGGAAAAAGCAGGCCGTGGTAAAACTCGGCCAGCCGGTTGTAGACATCGTCCAGCAGTTGGGCGGCCTGCATATAGCGGGCCTGCGCATCGGGGGTGGTGGGCAGGCGGGTCAGGTCGGCCAGGATTTGCCGCCCCACGCCGCTCCGGGCGACCGTCCAGGGGCAGGCCGTACCCAGAAGCTGGTCGGGATGGTGCCGGCACAGGTCGGGCATGTCGCCGTTGAGCCAGCGCCGGAAAAAGTCCAGGTTCCAGTCTACCGTTTTGACCTGTACCTCCGGGCGCGCCTGGGCCAGCGCGCCTTTCAGACAGGCCAGTCCGAAAGGTGGTGAGGCGGGCGTATGAAAAGGGGGAAAGGCAAGCAGAATCTTCATCAATTTTCAATTATCAATTATCAATTTTCAATTCAACAGCTCGGTGGTTCCGGCTCCGGGGTGGCGGTGGGGCCGGGGGTAGGCATTGGGTTGGTTTTTATCCATTCCTGGTAAGCGGTATAGCCCCCTTCCAGATTGTAGACATTGGTGTAGCCCAGCTCGCGCAGAACCACCAGGGCGTGGGTAGAACGCTTCTGGCTGTGGCAGTAGACCAGAATGGGATAGGTTTTGCTTTCCGGCAGTTTAGCCAGGTTTTGCCCAATCTCTCGAAGGGGGATGTTGACCGCTCCTTCGATGTGGCTTTTTTCGTATTCCTCCGGTTCCCGCACGTCGATAATGAAGTACTGCGTCCCGTTGACCTGGTTAGCCAGGAAGTGCTCCGTATCAATCCGGTAGCGCCGGGGCGGCAGGTGGCGCAGGTAGTCATCGGCGGCGGAAGCAACCGCGGCAGAGCGGAAAACATCCCAGGCGGCAGAGCCGGTTGGGTCGATTGCCGCCGCTTCACGGGCCAGGGCCATTGCTTCGTCAAACCGGCTGGCGGCAAAGGCTTCCTGCGCGGCCTGGACCTTGTCCCGGTAGCGGGTGGTGTCCGGGGCGGGGGCTACTGCCGCCTGGTCCGCGGCGGACGAGGCGACTGCGGGCGCGGCATCGGTTTGGCGACATGCTGATAACCCTATCATACCGCTTAGGATAAAAATGGCAAGAATGACGATTTGTTTTTTCATGATAATCCTCCCGGTCTGCAGGTGGTGAAGTGTACTACCATTTAGATGTTCCCGACCGGAGAGACGTTACACTTTCCAGGCGAAAAATGGATGATGGAGTCCGGATATACCGGACTCCACCATCCTGTGGGTGAAGGAGGATAGGTTAGACCTTTTCGACTTTGACTCTGGTGTCGTAGAAGCTGGCGCTGCCGCCGATGGGGTCGGTCAGACAGACATCACCGACGGTCGGGTCGAGGCGCATGGCCGGGTTGGGGACGATGCCGCGAGCGCGCCGCGGGTCGCCTTTGATGACCTGCCCGTCCACTTC
>RFJV01000665.1 GCA_003694775.1 Chloroflexota bacterium
CCGTTTTTATCTATCAGGTAGGCGTACCCTTTGTCACCGATGCTGAGCTTCTGAATTTCCTGTCCCAGCCGCTGGAAAGCCAGGTAGAATCTGCCGGTCAGCACCCCGACGAATTTGCCGCTGGCATCGACAATAGGCGCGGCGATGACAATCATATTTTCGCCGGTGGTTGGCTCCTGCAGGATGTCGGAAAAGAAAAAGTCGGGGTAGGGAAAGGCCCGTGCTTGCTGGAAGTAAGGCTGTTGCGAATGGTCCTTGCCAATCAGGTCTGGACGGAAGGGGCGGGTCACACTGACAAAACCGTTGGCATCCAGAATAACCACCCCCGCGTCCTGGTTGATAAAGTCGATAATCAGCTCGCGTCCCTGGTCCAGAACCTGTTCCTGGATGGTCGGTTCGCCGGAGCGCATTTGCTCCAGGTCGGCCAGGATGCGGAGGTTGCGGGCCAGGTCGATGAGGTCCTCGGTCAGGCGGTCGGCGGAAAGGCGGGCCAGCTCGCGGTCGCGGCTTTCTGCCAGAACCTGGGAGGTGCGCTGGTAGGCCAGAAACGTTGCTCCGACGGTCAGGGCCAGGATAGAAAGCATCAGCAGGGCCATCATGATGATGGCCTGGTAGTGCAGGCTGGTCAGACGGTCGGCCAGCCACTGGCGCAGAGGGAAAAAGTACTGCCGGAGATTCTGCAATCTGTCTTTCATGGTAGCCCCAGGAGTGCCGGAGGCGGCTCGGTTTGGTAAATCCTTTGGGCCTCATCCAGGGCTTCTGCCGCGGGGACCCCGTAAAACGCGGCCTTGACCGCGTTGGTAAAGGCTTCTTCGGCGCGCGGAAACATGTCCAGGCGGTAGGGTCGGGCCGCGTTTAGCTGGTTGAAGAAGGGGCGGAGAAGCAGGTTTTCGGAAAAGTCGGGTGTGGTTTGAAGCCACACTTTGGCCGGATAGCGCCCCGTGCGGCGGGCCATTTCTGTGCTGTACCGGTCGTCGACGAACCATTTCATCAGTTCAAAGGCTATTTCCTTGTGCTGTGCTCGACGGGGTACAAACAGGCCGCTGACCCCCAGCACCGAGGCCGCGCTTTCTGCCGCCGGGGTGCGGGGCAGTTGGGCTACACCCAGCGGAAAATCGGGATAGGCCGACTGGATGAGGTGGATATCCCACGGCCCGCCGATGTACAGAGAGGCTTTACCGGCCAAAAACAGTTCCCGTGCGTCTTCGTAGTCGCGGGGCCGGCTGGTCGGCAGGGAGGCGTACCCCTCAGCAGTCAGTCCGGTCAGAAAACTGACCACGTTGACCACATTCTGGGAATTCAATACGACCGTGTATTCGCCGGTGGCGTCCTGGGTAACCAGTTCGCCGCCCACGCCGGCTATCCAGGTAAACACGTAGCGCGGGTCGGTGGAGAGGGCAATGCCGTACCGTTCCTCTTCGGGGCGGGTCAGCCGGATGATGGCTTCCTGTAAATCCTGGGGGGTGTAGTCGGCTGAGGGGTAGGGCAGGCCGGCCTCATCAAAATGGTTCCGGTTGTAAAGAAGCACCATCGTGTAGATGTCCACCGGAATGCCGTACCGGCTGTTCTGCCAGGTGACTTCGTCCATCGCTCTGGGGAGAAACTGGGCTTCTGCTTCTGGCCCCCAGGCCTGCCATTCGCTGTTCAGGGGTTCCGCCAGGCCGCGCCAGGCCAGAGAATAGACGTGCCCTTGGGCGATGTCTGGCGGTGTACCGGACTGGATAGCCTGCCGGACTTTTTCCGGGATGCTTTCTCCTACAAACGATTGAATGTTGATGGTCAGCTCTCGCTGGTAGGTCTGGCTGTAGACCCGCTCGAATTCATCGGCAATTTCGCGGAAGAGGGTGTTGTCGCGGGTGAAGTCGAGGTCCAGCCAGACTTCCAGGGTCACTTTGGTGTCCGGCACGGGCAGGTCGGGGCTGAGCGGCGGATGCGTGGGCACAGGTGTGGCCTCACCACTGCTCACCTGATTACTGCATCCGGCTATCCCCACCAGCAGAAGAATAATGACAATCAGCCAGACCTGTTGACGCCGCATAAAAGGTTATCCTGTGGTAATCCAGCCCTTGCGAACAGCGTACATCACGGCTTCGGTGCGGGAGCTGACCCCCAGCTTGGAGAAAATGTTGGACAGGTGGGCCTGAACGGTGCGGTCGCTGATGAACAGCTTTTTGCCGATTTGCTTGTTGCTCAATCCCTGCCCGACCAGTGTGAGGATGTCCAGCTCGCGCTGGGTCAGACCCTCGTAATGGTGCTCCGCGGTTGGACGGGGTTCGGGGACGGGTTTGCCGCTGGTAAATTGGGCCACCACCTTCCCGGCGATGGTTGGGGCCAGCATCGACTGGCCCGCGGCCACGGTGCGGATGGCTTTGACCAGTTCGTCGATTTCCGCAGTTTTCATCATGTAGCCGTTGGCCCCGGCCTGAAGCAGGGCAAACACGTATTCATCGTCATCGTGCGCGGTCAGCACCAGGACTTTGATGTCCGGAAAATCGGCCTTGATGCGGCGAGTCGCCTCAACACCCGACATTCCGGGCATGCGGACATCCATGACCACCACGTCCGGCTGGAGTTCCTGGGCCAACTGTACGGCTTCGGCCCCGTTGGACGCTTCGCCAACAATTTCAATATCCGATTGCTGTTCCAGCAGTTCGCGAGTCCCTGCCCGCACCATTGCATGGTCGTCGGCCAGCACCAGTCTGATTCGTTTGCGATTTTCGGCCATATCCATTTCCCCGGTATGCGTTGTTTAAATTAATCGCTCAGCCGTCCACGAATAAAACACGAATACACGAATAGCTACCGCCACAGGCGATACTGTTGAGCAGGACGATATTTATGTCGTCCAGAGCCAATATTATCCGGCGTATCTACTCCGGCCAACAGGCGGGTGATTGATGCACCGCAGAGGCGCAGAGCGACA
>RFJV01000666.1 GCA_003694775.1 Chloroflexota bacterium
AAGAAGGGCGGCTGACACTGCCGCAGGAACCGCAGTGAGGGGGGACAGCTCAAACAGTACCAGATTGTCGAGGCAAACCGAACGTCAGTTTATCATTGCGGACAGACATAACAGCAGGGTCAACCTGCATAGGGACAGAGGAAAATGAGCCGCAGTATCATTACCAATCCAGTTATCAATTCTCCTTTTGAGGAGCCGCAACGTCACTTCCGTTTTACGGATGCGGGCATCACCAACGAAATTGTGCCCGAACGCCGGTTGAGCGCCTATTTTGTCCCTGTTCCCCGACCCAAACAGAAGGGGGGCCGACAGATGGCTATGGCGTTCGAAGATTGGACCGCGGACCGGATGGAGGAGAACAGACTCATCAATCAAATCCGCCAGCGGGTAGGTATCTGGCGCAAAGGGGGATACCAGGGGGTGACCCGCACTACCCGCCGACTGCTGGCCTACTGGCAGAGACCGGACCGCGAGCCGCGGCTGTTCTTTGCCCAGATTGAGGCCCTGGAGACCGCCATCTACCTGACTGAAGTGGCCCAGAAATACGGCGATGGCTGGATAATTGAGCAGTTGCGGGCCGGCAACCGGGAAGCCAACCCGGAACTGTTCCGGATAGCGTTTAAGATGGCAACCGGCACGGGTAAAACGGTGGTCATGGCGATGTTGATAACCTGGCACGTGCTGAACAAGCAGGCCAATCCGCAGGACAGACGTTTTGGTGATGCTTTTCTGATAGTGACGCCGGGTATCACCATCCGGGACCGTCTGCGGGTGCTGTTGCCTTCGGACGGGGAGAATTACTATCGCCGTTTCGACCTGGTGCCGGCGAATGATTTCTCGCAACTGCACCAGGCGCGCATCGTCATCACCAACTACCACGCCTTGCAGTTGCGCGAGCGGGTCCCGGCAGGCAGGCTGACCAAAGAACTGCTCGCGAGAGGTGAACAGAATCCCTTCACCGAGACGCCCGACCAGATGGTGCGCCGCGTCTGCCGGGCATTGGGGAACAAAAAGAATATCATCGTCATCAATGATGAGGCCCATCACTGCTACCGGCACAAGGCGCCGGAGAAAAAGGAACGCCTGAGCCGCGAGGAGCGCGCCGAGCTGAAGAAGCACGAGCAGGAGGCCCGTGTCTGGATTTCCGGGCTGGAAGCGGTGCAGAAAAAGTCGGGTATCCGGGTGGTGTACGACCTGTCGGCCACGCCCTTTTTTCTGCGCGGCTCTGGCTACAAGGAAGGTACGCTCTTTCCGTGGGTGGTGTCTGATTTTTCGCTGGTGGATGCCATCGAAGCCGGTATTGTCAAGGTGCCGCGGGTGCCCATTGAAGACGATGCCATGCTGGGGGAGTATCCTGTTTACCGCCACCTGTGGCCACATATCAAGGACGGTCTGCCCCGGAAAGGGCGCGGCACCACCGCGGTGGAGGGCGAGCCGAAGCTTCCCGCCCGGCTGGAAAGCGCCCTGCATAGTCTGTACAACAATTACGAAAAATATCACCGGGCCTGGGAAGCGCAGGCCGAGCCGGGCGCGCCGCCGCCGGTATTCATTGTGGTGGCTAACAACACCAACGTTTCCAAGATGATTTATGATTACATTGCCGGCTGGGAAAAGACCCTGCCCGATGGCCGCACCGTGCTGGTACCGGGGAAACTGCCGCTGTTCAGCAATGTGCAGGCGCACCCCGGCGGCAGTCGCTGGCAGGCCCGCCCGACCACCATTCTGATTGACAGCGAGCAACTGGAGTCAGGCGAGGCGATGAGCGATGAATTCAAGAAAATTGCCGCCGCCGAGATTCAGCGGTTCAAGGATGAGTACCGCCAGCGGTTCCCCGGACGCGACCCGGACAAACTGACCGACGAAGACTTACTGCGGGAAGTGATGAACACCGTCGGCAAGCCGGGGCGGCTGGGCGAACATGTCAAGTGTGTGGTGTCCGTTTCCATGCTGACCGAGGGGTGGGATGCCAACACGGTCACCCATATTCTGGGGGTGCGCGCCTTTGGCACCCAACTGCTCTGCGAGCAGGTGGTCGGTCGCGGTCTGCGCCGCGTCAGCTATGAAACGGAAAAACGCACCCTGCAGGTCAACGGGACAGCGGTGGAATTCGATGCCTTCCCGGTAGAATACGCCGAAGTGTACGGTGTCCCCTTCTCTTTCATCCCCACCCGTGAAGCCCCCAAACCCGTCCCGCCTCCCCGGCGGCCCACCCGCGTGCGGGCGATGGAAGAGCGGATTGCCTGCGAAATCACCTTTCCCCGCCTGACCGGCTACCGCTACGAACTGCCCGCCGAACACGTGACCGCCCGCTTTACGCCGGACTCCCGGATGGCCCTTTCCACGCAGGACGTGCCCACCCGCGTGGAGAACGCGCCGATTATCGGTGAAACCAGCGTCCACACCCTGTACGACCTGCGCACCCGCCGCCTGCAAGAAGTGGAATTCCGCCTGGCCCAACGGGTGCTGGAACGCTACTTCCGCGACGACGCCGGCGCGCTCAAGCCCTGGCTCTTTCCGGATGTGCTGAAGATTGTGCGTCAGTGGCGGCAGACCCAACTGACCCTGAAAGACAACGCCTTCCCCCAGATGCTTATGCTGGTCGAACTGGCCAACCGGGCCGCGGAGAAAATCTATCAGGCCATCATCAAAGCCGGTGAGGAACACGTGCCTCGCCTTCTGCCCCGCCTGCATCCCTACGATATAACCGGCAGTACCCGCTACGTGGATTTCAACACCACCCGCCCGGTCTGGGTAACCGACCCGGCCAAATGCCACATCTCCCACGTGGTGGCCGATACCGGCTCCTGGGAGCAGAAAACCGCCCAGGCCCTGGAAGAGATGCCCGAAGTCTTGCGTTATGTGAAGAACCACAACCTGGGCTTCACCATCCCTTACACGCTCGACGGGCACGAGAAGCAATATATCCCCGACTTCATTGTCCACCTGGACGACGGTCACGGCCGGGATGACCCCCTGCAGTTGATTGTTGAAGTCTCCGGCGAGGCCCGCGCCGACAAGGCGGCCAAAGTGGCCGCCGCCCGCAATCTGTGGGTGCCGGCGGTCAACAACCACGGCGGATTTGGGCGCTGGGCGTTTATCGAAATCAGCGACCCGTGGGATGTAAAGAATACTATCCGCAGTTTTATTCGTACCCAGGGAGAGAACCATGCAGCAGCCTGAAAACCGTTCACGAAAATACACGTCTCTCTTTACTGATATTGATGATGGGCGTATCAAAATACCCGATTTTCAGCGGAATTTTGTCTGGAGCAAGGAGCAAACTGCCCGTCTTATCGACAGTCTGATAAAAGGGTTTCCAATCGGCACGTTTATTTTCTGGAAAACCAAGGACAAACTGCGAGAAGTGCGGGATATCGGCAATATTACTCTGCCCGATACGCCTTCAGGTGAGTTTACTTACTACGTTCTGGATGGACAACAGCGCATCACCTCCCTGTATGCCGTGCGGAAAGGGATTATTCTGACCCGGGATGGCAAAACGATGGATTACAAAGATATCGTCATCGACCTTTCCGCAGACCCGGACACGGATGAAAGCGTGGTGTATCCTGACCCTCCCCCCGACTGCCGGACCATCCCGGTGTACGAACTGCTGAACGGGTCGCTGACGACATTTCTGAGCCGGTACACACCAGAGGAACTGGCAAAAATCGAGGTGTACCAGAAACGCCTGCAAGGGTACGATTTCTCGGTGGTGGAAATCGCAGATTATCCCATTGACATCGCCTGTGAAATTTTTACCCGCATCAACACCGGCGGCACGGAGCTGACCCTTTTTGAAATTATGGTCGCCAAGACCTATGATTTACCGCGCGGATTTGACCTGGCCCGTGAATACGAACGGTTGATTGATAACAACGGGGCAAAGGAAAAAGACCTGCGGGATGCCGGGTTCGAGACCGTTCCGGCCTCAACCGTTTTGCAGTGCGTTGCGATGAACGTGGGAGAGGGCCGCGTCCGGCGGCGCGACATCCTGGCGATTTCGCGGGCTGATTTTATCGACGCCTGGCCGGTGGTCAAAGAAGGGCTTTTCTATGCTGTAGATTACGTCCGCACCCATTTGCGCATCCCCGTTTCCCGCCTTCTGCCGTACCACACCCTGCTGGTCCCCCTGACTTACTTTTTTGTCCAGAATAAGGGCAAATCCCCCACGCCCCGCCAGCATAAATTACTGACCCAGTATTTCTGGTGGGCCTCGCTCAGCAATCGCTTCTCGTCCGCGGTGGAAAGCAAGTTGTTTCAGGACCGCCAGCGAATGGATGCCATCCTGCGCGGAGAACAGCCCGATTACCGGGGCGAAGAGCTGAACCTCACCCTGGATGACCTGCGCTGGCGTTCATTCAGCACGGGCGATGCTTTTGCGATGGCCATTGTCTGCCTGTATGCCTGGTTCCAGCCCCGCTCCTTTGCCACCGATGCCCTGGTCAAACTGGACAATTCCTGGCTGAAAGTGGCTAACAGCCGCAA
This sequence comes from Chloroflexota bacterium, assembly GCA_003694775.1. Classification (GTDB taxonomy): domain Bacteria; phylum Chloroflexota; class Anaerolineae; order 4572-78; family J111; genus J111. Next base: position 4,489 of record RFJV01000666.1, read on the forward strand.
TTACCACCACTTTTTCCCCAAAGCATGGCTGCGCAAACAGGGCTTTGAAGACTGGCAGGCCAACTCGGTGCTGAACATCACACTGGTCGATGATTCCCTGAACAAGCGAACAATCCGTGCCCGCGCCCCCAGGGATTATATGGAGGAATTTGCTCGCCACAACAGCAAGATTGCCGAAACAATGAAAACCCATTTGATTGATGACCTGAAGGATTTTGGCGTTTGGGAAAATAACTATGAACGTTTCATCGAGCGCCGCGGCCAGCGCGTTCTGGAAGAGTTGCAGAAACGCCTGAACCCGGATTTGCAGGAGTAGCCCATGCCCCGAAAAAAGAAATCCACCCCGCCCAAACCTGTGGAGCATCTCAGGCACGACGACACGCGCCCCAACATCCCCACCGAGGAACTGCGCGACTTCGTGGCCGAAGACGA
>RFJV01000667.1 GCA_003694775.1 Chloroflexota bacterium
AACGGCTCAAGGACGTTAAAACGTCCTGAAAATGAGACCCGGAGGGCGCTTCAGCGTCCTTAAGCCTTTCAGCCCGGCGTTTTTAACGCCGGGCCAACCGGACAATTCTTTTACCGGTAGCCTACATATAGGATTAGTAAGCCAGCAGCACAATATATAGGGGTATATCAAATTCTTGTAAGTGCCTGAAAAATGAGCGAACCGTAAGCTACTGGTCCAGAAAACAGAGGATGCCGGCGGCAATACCGCGGGCAATGATTTTGGGGCGGCTTTCCAGCATAAAGCGGTCATCCAGGAGAAAGCCGGTTTCGATAATCGCGCCGGGGGTGTAGGGATTGATTTCGTTAAAGGCGTGGTAGTTGGTCATGTCGTCGGTAATGCTGGCGGGGTGGCGGGGCAGGCCGGTGTACAGTTCATACTGCGCATACAGGCAGTTGACCAGCCGGTCCTCGGCATCGGGGATGGCGCTGGTGGTCACCCTGGCGACCTTGAAGCCGGTCGCTCCGGGAATGTTACAGCTATCGGCGTGGATACTGACCAGCGCGTCGGCCTGGTAATCGGCCAGGCGGGCGTCGTACTCTTCCAGCAGGTCGGTTTCTACCCCGCGGCGGCGAAGCAGGTGGGCGGTTTCCTCCGCAATCACCGCGTTGACCTCCGCCTCGGTCAGCCCGTCTGGACAGACCGCGCCGGGGTCGTACCCCTTGTGGCCGGAAACCAGCCCCACCCGGAAACCGGAAAAGTCCTTGCCGGGCCGGTAAGCCATCTCCGCCAGACTGACCGTCGGAGCAAGCACGGCCCCCGCCTGCGGCTCCGGCGGAGCAATAGTGATGACCGGCGTCGGCGCCGCCCCCGGCGCACTGCCCAGCGACTGCAAACCGAACGCCAGGGTCACCACCACCGCAATCACTGCCGGGACCGCCAGCGTGGTAAACACCGATTTATTCACCCGCCGGGTTTGCTTCCGCCGGGTCTGCTTCCGAATTTTTTTCCGCGCCTGGTAGCGATGCATAGTTATATCATAACATAATCCTGTTTTTTCGTCCACCAAGAATTATGTCAACGAGTATACTTCTTTGGCCGGTTATCCGGGCCGGCCACGAATTTTTTCACGAATAGACGAATTTACGAATGGACGAGGGGTAAAAAGCGTAAATTCGTAAATTCGTAATTTCGTTCATTCGTGTTTATACGCGGACGGGCAGGCTCACAGAACCAACACCATCTCATTACTGCATACGTTGACACAATTGCCACTTCTCTATAAAATAGGGAAAAGAATCAGGTACGCAAATCTCCCCTGTGAGGCTTCCGTGCACGAGAAAATCCTGGTCATTGATGATGACCCCTTTCTGCGACAGCTCATCGAACAAACCCTGCTCCAGGAAAATTACCAGGTGATTACCGCCCCCAACGGGCCGGATGGACTGCGCCTGCTCTCCGAACAGAAGCCTCACCTGGTCATTCTCGATATTATGCTTCCCGGCCTGAGCGGCTGGGACGTGTGTCGCCAGATTCGGGAAAAGTCCACCATCCCCATCATTATTTTGACTGCCAAAAACGCCCCGGATGATGTCGTACGCGGCCTGCGGCTGGGCGCAGACGACTATCTGGTCAAGCCTTTCTACCCCGATGAACTGCAAGCCCGTGTGTCGGCGGTGCTCCGCCGCACGGCGATGCCCCCCCCGTCACAGCAAACGCCCCTCCGCTTTGGCAACGGCGAACTGGTCATCGACCCGGCAGAACGCCGCGTCTACCTCAACGGGCAGGCCGTTGAACTGACCCGCACCGAATACGACCTGCTGGTCTTTATGGCCACCCGGCCAGGCCGTATTCTGACCACGGAAATCATTTTTGATAATGTCTGGCCCTATGATGCAGACGCCAATATGGAAAGCGTAAAATGGTATATCTGGCGCCTGCGCAAAAAAATAGAGCCTGATTCCAGCAACCCGCGCTACATCATCACCGAACGCGGAGTGGGCTACCGCTTTATGCCCAACTATTCTATTCCAGAAGCCAAAACCGGTTGATGAATACAGAAACCGTTATTCTGCTGGTCGACGACCTGATGTTTTTGCCCCAACTGGAACACCAGCTTCGGGCGGCAGGGTACCAGCCGCTGACCGCGGTCAATGCCCCGGAGCTGACCCGCGCCCTGTTTACCGCCCCTGTGCTCTGCATTGCAGACCTGTTCAGCCAGAGCTTCGATTGGGAGCGGCTGGTGCGGATGATTAAAGGGCCGGGGAAAAAAGCGGCCCACGTGCCCGTGCTGGGCTTTGGTCCGCATGTCGACCTGCAGTTGCGCGCCCGTGCCCTGGAAGCCGGATGCACCGCGGTGGTGGCCCGGAGTGCCATCGTCCAACAGCTTCCGCAGTTGGTCCAAAAATACCGCTGGACCGTTTCCGCGGCGGACTGCGGACGCACCCCGCCGCCGCTGGTGCTGGAGGGGTTGCGCCTGTTCAACCAGGGACGCTACTTTGAATGTCACGAAGTCCTGGAAGAGGCCTGGGTAGCCGAACCTTCCCCGGTGCGCCTGCTGTACCAGGGTATTCTGCAGATTGGCGTGGCCTGCCTCCACATCCAGCGCAAAAACTGGCGCGGGGCCATGAAAGTCCTGGAACGGGGCGTGCCCAAAGCCGGACGGTTTGCCCCCACCTGTATGGGTATCAATGTGGCCCGTCTTCTGGACGATGCCCGCACCATCTACCAGGAACTCATCCGCCTCGGCCCGGACTGGAACGGCGAATTTGCCCCATCCCTCTTTCCCACTATAGAATACACCCCGCCAGACTGACCGGCCCTGCAGGCCCGTCAGGGCAAAATCATCAACTCTCCAACCGAAAAAAGCGAGCAATCCAGATGACGACATTTATTGTAATTCCAACTTATAATGAGGCCGACAACCTGCCGGCCATCACTGCCGAAATCTTCTCCCTGGACACCCCGGAGGAACTGCACATCCTGGTTGTCGACGATGCCTCTCCGGACGGAACCGGCCAGATTGCCGAAGACCTGGCAAAAAACCACTACCCCGGACGCCTGCATGTCATCCACCGGACCGGCAAACTGGGGCTGGGCACAGCTTATGTGACCGGCTTCAAGTGGGCACTGGAGCACGGCGCAGACTACATCATCCAGATGGATGCCGACTTTTCCCACTCGCCCGCCTACATCCCCCAGATGCTGGAAAAAATCGCCGACTACGACGTGGTGGTCGGTTCCCGCTACGTCCCCGGCGGCGACCTGGACGAACGCTGGAGCTGGTGGCGCTGGTTCCTGAGCTGGTGGGCCAACTCCGTCTGGACGCGGCTCATCCTGGGGGTCAAAACCAAAGACGCCACTGCCGGCTTCAAATGCTGGCGGCGCAGTGCCCTGGAGCGCATCGGCCTGGACCGGATTACCTCCAACGGCTACGTTTTCCAGGTAGAAATGACCTTTGTCTCGGAAAAGCTGAATTTCCGCATCCTGGAAATCCCCATCTATTTTGAAGACCGCCGCATCGGCAAAAGCAAGATGACCGTGCCGGTAAAAGTAGAAGCCGCCCTGCGCGTCTTTGAAATTCGCTGGCGGCACCGCAACGTCAAGCCAATGCCCACCTCCGGCGACCGCTAAAAACCTGTCCGAAAATAGTGCAGATGACGCATCCCTATGCGTCATTGGCTGGCATAGGAATGCCAACCTGCAAATTTTCGGATAGACGCTAAGGAGCACCGTCCTTGTTCAAAGCCGTGCATCGCCGTGACCTGCTGGCCGCGCTGATTCTGCTGATTCCGCCTTTGCTTCTCTTCTGGCCTGTCACTGTAGGGCCTTACACCCTGCTCCCGGCGGACAACCTGTTCGCTTTTGAACCCTGGGCCTCCTACCGGGAGCAGTCAGGCGTTGGTCTGCCCCAGAACCAGCTTCTCTCGGACCTGGTGCTGGAAAACTACGTCTGGAAAAAATTCATCCGGGAATCGATTGCCGCCGGCGAAATTCCCCTCTGGGACCCCTACATTTTTTCCGGACACCCCTTCCTGGCAAACGGACAGCACTCCGGCCTGTACCCCTTCAGCATCCTTTTCTACCTCCTGCCGCTGAGCAAAGCCTACGGCTGGTTTACCGTAAGCCAGCTCTGGCTGGCCGGCCTGGCGATGTATGTTTTTCTGCGCGTCCTGCGAGCCAACCGCCTGGCCGCCCTGACCGCGGGGCTGGTCTTTTCGATGAGCGGCTTCTTCGTCTTCCGGGTGGTCTTTACCATGATTATTGCCGCCGCGGCATGGCTTCCGCTGGTGCTGGCAATGATAGAAATGGTGGTCCGCAAGCAGGAAGAAAAAGGGCTGGCCGGCTACTCACCGATTCCGTATATTGCCGGCGGGGCGCTGGCCCTGGGCCTGCAGGCACTGGCCGGGCATGTCGAAATGACCTACTACACCCTGCTGGTGGCCGGGTTCTACGCCGTCTGCCGGCTTTTCATCCTGTGGCGGCGACAGGCCAGTTTTCGCTTTGTCTGGCGGCTGGGGCTGTGGCTGGCGGCGATGGTGGTGCTGGGGCTGGGGCTGGCCGCGGTCCAGCTTGTCCCCATGTACGAGATTGTCACCCAGAACTTCCGCGGCGACGCGGTCACTCTGGCCCAGGTGCGGGGCTGGGCCTTGCCCTGGCGGCGGCTCATCAGCTTTTTCATCCCCCACTTCTTCGGCAGTTCCGCCCATCACGGCTATTTTGACCTGCTCACCTGGCGCTATCTGCCGCTTGGCCTCAACGCCCACGGGCAGATTAACCCCCTCTGCCCCCACTGCACCACCTGGGATGTCAAAACATCGGTGGAGGCCGGCGCGTACGCCGGCATTCTGCCCCTGGCCCTGGCCGGCCTGGCGATTGCCAGTGCTGTCCGCACAATCTCCAATCTCCAATCCCCAATCCCCCAATCCCCCAATCTCCAATCTCCGACCCTCATTTTTGCCGCCCTGGGCCTGCTCTCTCTGCTGTTTGCCTTTGGCACGCCCCTGTATGCCCTGCTGTTCTACGGCCTGCCCGGCTGGGACCAGCTCCACTCGCCGTTTCGCTGGATTTTTCCCTACACCCTCAGCCTGGCCGTGCTGGCCGGCCTGGGGGTAGACCTGCTGTCGCGGCAGGTCAGCGCCGCGCCGGGCCGCCTGGCCGACCGGTCCGGTTTTCTGTACCGCCTGTCGCTGGCGGCGGGGTGGATGCTGTTCTGGGGTGGGCTGGCCGGCACCGTGCTGATGCTGGTCGCCCTGTTTGTGCCCGGCCCGTTCATCGCCGCGGCCACCGCGGTCTTCAACCGCTCCGGCCTGGCCCAGAATGCCTTTGCCAGCGGACGGCAGTTTATGGGCTACCAATGGCCCAACCTCTTCAAATTCTTCCTGATGACCACCGCCGCCGGCGCGGTTCTGCGCGTGGCCCGCTGTCCCATCTTTCTGCGCCGGATACCGGCCTGGCAGTGGCTGGCGCCGGTTATCATTACGGTGGACCTTCTGCTGTCCGGAGCCGGCTTCAACCCCGCGGTCAATCCCGCCCTGCTCCACTTTGAGCCGCAAGTGGCCCGCTGGCTCAAAGACCGGCAGGCCGGGGACCCTTACTTCCGCATTACCAGCTTCGACACGCCCGAAGGCCGGGGCAACAAGGTATTTCTGGCCAACGCCGGGATGTACTACAACCTGTTCGACGTGCGCGGCTACGACAGCATCATCCCCGCGGCCTACGCCCGGTTTATGCAGGTCATCCAGCCCAACGGCGACCTGCTGTTCAACCGCATCGGGCCGGTTTACCACCCCGGCTACGATGCCCTGGACTCTGCTCTGCTCGACCTGCTGGGCGTGCGCTATGTCCTGACCACGGTAGATATTCCCAATCCCGGCTACCGGCTGGTGTACGACCGGGAAATCCGGGTGTATGAAAATACCGACGCCCTGCCGCGGGCCTTTCTGGTTTACCAGACCGCGCCGCCAGGCGACGACCTGGCCCTCACCCTGCGAAGCCTGAACCCCCGCCAGACGGTCATCCTGGACGGCGAAACCAACGGCCTGGGCCGGGACCTGACTCCCGCGGACGCGGGCCAGCCGGCCGGCCCGGCGGTGGAAATTACCGCCTACTCCGGCCGCGAGGTGCGCCTGTCGGTGCAGGTGGACCGCCCGGCCTGGCTGGTTCTGGCCGACACCTACTTTCCCGGCTGGCGGGCCTACGCCGCGCCCCAATCGCCAATCTCCCAATCTCCAATCTCCAATCAACCATCGTCAATCGTCAATCAACAATCGTCAATCGAACTGACCATCCACCGGGCCGATGGAACGTTCCGGGCCGTGCACCTCCAGCCCGGTCGCTGGGAGATTCGCTTCCGCTACAGCCCGCGCAGTTTTCTGCTGGGCGTGTACGGCTCGTTCCTGTCGCTGGCGGTTCTGCTGTTCATGGCCGGCTACTGGAGCTGGGGCAAACTGTACCGCGAAACCGAGACCGACTCGCCGGTCAAGCGCATCGCCAAAAACAGCGTCACCCCGATGGTGCTGGCCCTGGCCAACCGGCTGATTGATTTTGCCTTTGCCCTGCTGATGCTCCGCATCCTCCAGCCGGAAGGCGCAGGCCGCTACGCCTTTGCCGTGGCCTTCATCAGCATGGCCGAAATCATCACCCGCTACGGCCTGGGCACGCTGGCGACCCGCGAAGTGGCCGCGGACCGGAGCCGCACCAACCGCTACCTGTCCAACGTGGCCCTCCTGCGGATTTTCCTGTGGCTGGCGGCCCTGCCGCTGATGGCGGTCATCCTGGGGCTGTACATGGCCTTTGGCGGCGTCACCACCGACGTGCTGGTCGCCACGGCCATTCTGGCGGTGGGCACTCTGCTCAGCAACCTGTCCGACGGGCTGACGGCCATTTTCTACGCCCACGAAAAAGCAGAATACCCGGCGGCCATTGCCTCGGTCACCGCGCTGACGCGCGTCAGCGTGGGCGCGCTGGTGCTCCTGCTGGGCTGGGGCATCATTGGCCTGGCCGGCGCGTCGCTGGTCGCCAACCTGGTTGCCTTCATTACCCTGGCCTACATTATGACGGTCAAAATCTACCGCCCCTGGCTGGAAGCGGACCGGTCGCTCCAGCGGGAGATGATGGCCGAAAGCCTGCCCCTGATGCTCAACCACCTGCTGGCGACCATCTTCTTCCGCATTGATGTATTCATTCTCAAACCCACCTGGGGCGATAACAGCGTGGGGTTTTACAACGCGGCCTACAAATACATCGACGGCATCAATGTCATTCCCCAGTACTTCACCCTGGCGATTTTTCCGCTGATGAGCCGTTTTGCCGCCGGGTCGCGGGAGTCGCTGGTGCGGGCCTACATTCTGAGCCTGCGCCTGCTGATGCTGTTGGCCCTGCCGCTGGCGGTCGGCACGCCCTTTGTGGCCCGCGAGCTGATTCTCTTTCTGGCCGGCGAGCGATTCCTGCCGGATTCGATGATTGTTCTGCAAATCCTCATCTGGTTTCTGCCCTTCAGCTTCATCAACCAGGTAACCCAGTACGTGCTGATTGCCGTCAACCAACAGCGCCACCTGACGCGGGCCTTCATCATCGGGGTGCTGTTCAACCTGGTGACCAACCTGATTTTCATTCCCCTTTACGGCTACCGGGCCGCGGCAGTGACCACCATCCTGTCTGAGTGGGCCTTGCTGATTCCGTTCTACCGGCTGGTGCGGGCCAATCTGTGCACCGTGCCCTGGCTGGACGTGGTCTGGCGACCCGCCGCGGCCGCGGGGGTGATGGGCGCGGTGCTGTGGCTCATCGGCGATGTCAACTTTCTGCTCACGGTGCTGGTGGCGGGTGGGGTTTACTTTGCCGTCCTGGCCGCGGTGGGTGGCCTGCGCCAGCCGGATATGCACGTGGTCTGGCGGGCTATCCCGGTACGGCGGCTGAGGGAGCGTCTGGGCCGCGGGCCGGCCTGAGCGCGGGGACAGCAGGCAAAGGCGCGTCCAGGCGGTCGAAAATCTGGCCGGCCTCCGCCAGATTTTCGGAGCGGGCCGGGTCGTCGGGGGGGAGAAAGCGGCTCATTTCGACCAGCACCAGCGCGGCATCGTACGGCATCCCTGACTGCCGGGCCGCGTGCCGGCTTTTTTGCCACACGGCCCTGGCCTGGCCCGGCTTTCCGGCAAGCTGGAGGTAAAGTCCCTGCCACAAGCCCGCCCGCGGCCGGGCAATGGGAAAGTTGCGGGCAAACCGGCGGAGGACCTTCACCGCCTGCCGGGCCGCGGCCTGCGCCTGGGTGCTCTGCTCCCGTTCCCACAGCCTCAGCCAGACTTCCGCCACCGCGGCATACCCATCCAGCGAAGAAAAAGAAGTTGGCGAGGAGCGGGCCATCAGCGCAAGGGCCGTTTCTGCCGCCTGTTTTGCCGCCTCAAACTGCCCCTGCCGCAAACGGGCCGCGGCCAGCAAGCCGTAGTGGCTGATGTCGGTGGTGGTATCGGTCAGCTTGAGCGGCAGGGCCAGCCCCAGCTCCAGCAGGTCAACCGCCTCGGCGGCACGCCCCAGCGGAAGCAGATTGCTGGCCTGCCCGGACAGCGCCCACCGCTGAACCTGCACATCCCCCCGCTGAAGCGCCGACATATACATCTCGCGCCACACCTCGATGCTTTGCCGGAACCGCCCGGCAAAATGCTCCTTCTGCGCCAGCATCACCAGACATTCATCCCGATGCCGGATATTTCCCAACCTGCGGTTGAGGATTGCGGCCTCGGTAGCCATGCGGGCCGCGGTCTCCCAATCCCCCACACCGCTGTAGTAGATGCTTCCCACTTCCAAAGTCCAGGCCAGCGCCGGTTGGTGCTCTATCTGCCGGGCCGTCGACACGGCCAGCCGGATGTAGTGCCGGGCCAGCCGGTGAAGCGGCACAAACCCCACTGCCAGCCCCAGGTTGGCATACAGCCGGGCCAGCTCCGGCGAAGGGGCCGCGGCTTCGGCCAGGTTCAGCCCTCTAAAAGCGGTGTACAGGGCCGGTACAGGCTGGGCGGCAAAGAAGTAAATCTGCCCCAGCCGCTCAAAGGCGCGGGCGGCTTCCAGCAGAGGCCGGTCAGCCGGGCGGGGGGCCGCGGCGCGGCGACCGGACCGCGGCCGCCGCACCTGGTACCAGACCTGCCGGCCCAGCTCCCGCACCAGCCCCCAGCCCAGGGCCGGCTGTTTTTCCGGCATCGGGTTGTCCAGCCGGGCCAGCGCCTGCAGGTGATAAGTTTTGCTCTCCGGCAAACGGCCCAGGCGGAAGCAGGCTTCGCCCAGCCGGCGCACCCAACCGGCCTGCTGAAGCGCGTCTCGCGGCCGGTCGTCGCCGGGCAGGCGCTCCAGCGCGGCCAGCGACTGCTCAAACAGCGTCACCAGCTCCGCAAAGCGGTTCTGCTGTTCCAGAAAATCGGCCAGCCCGTTAACGTACGCCACCACGTCCGCGGACGGGCCGTGTTCGCAGGCCCACTGCCAGCCGGCCCACAGGTTGTCGATGTCGGGCGCCAGCTCGCTGGCGCGGGCCGCAGACTGCAAGCGGGCCAGGTAGTGGCGGCTGTGCCGCCGGCACACCTGGTGGTATTCATCGGTCTGCCGGCGCAGACGGTCCAGCAGAAACTGCCGCCACAGTTCGTGCAAACTGTAGCGACTGCCGGACATATGCAGGAACGATTGGTCGACCAGCACGGCCAGCAGTGAGGCCGGCGCCTGGGCGACCTGCCGGGCCGCGGGCGCGTCGAACCCGGCCCGAAACACGGCCAGCCGGGCAAAAATCTTCTGCTCCTCCGGCGGCAGACGCTCCCAGGCATGCCGCAGTACCGCGGCCAGACTGCGGTGCCGGTCCGGGAGATGGGTGGTTGAGGTGGTCAGGGAGTCGAGACCGCGGCGGACCTGGCGGTAAATTTCGGCGCAGGTGAGGGCGCGGGTCCAGGCCGCGGCCAGCTCCAGTCCCAGCGGCAAACCCTCCAGCAGACGGCACAGCCGGGCCAGCCAGGGCCGGTCTGCCGGACCGAGGGTGAAGTCGGGCCGGGTCCGGCGGGCGCAGTGCAGAAACATCTGCACCGCGTCGTACGCTTCGATATCGTCCGCCTCTTCGGGGGGGTAGTCCAGCCCGGTCAGCTCCAGGGTCCACTCCCAGGGCAGGTTCAGCCGC
>RFJV01000017.1 GCA_003694775.1 Chloroflexota bacterium
CCCCTCGCCAACCCCAACCCCCAGACCGGCAACCGTGGTGTATGTCAAGGGCAGTGGCCCCAACCACAACCTGGGCCTGGCCACCTCCACCGGCGAGATACTGAACCCCAATCTCCACCCCCGCGCCTCTGCACCGGCCTGGTCGCCCGATGGGCAGTACGTGGCCTTCTACGGCGAACCGGGTATCAGCGAACTGGGCGGCATTTATGCCCAGGGTAGCGGTGTCTGGCTGTTGAATATGGAAACCAGCGCCCTTTCACTGCTGTTCTCCATTGACCACATCAGCAATATGGACTGGTCGCCCGGCGGCAAGAAAATTGCCGTAGAAGTGGGGCCACCGGGCATTGCCCACCAGATTCTGGTTATCGACACGCGGGACGGGACGGAAATCAGCCGCTTCCCCGGCGAACAGCCCGCCTGGAGTCCGGACAGCCAGGAGCTGGTCATCAAATCGTGTGCGCCGGAGTGCGGTCTGTGGAAAGTCGGCTTTGACGGCGGCGGCGGACAGCTTCTGACCAGCGACAGCACCGACAGCTATCCCACCTGGTCATCCGACAACCGCTACCTGGTCTTTACCTCCCGCGCCCGCACCGGCGACTGGGAAATTTACCGGCTCGACCTGGCCTCTGGCGACATCGTTCGCCTGACCAACCGGCCCGGCACAGACACCACCCCCACCTTCAGCCCGGACGGCCTGGAAATCTACTTCCGCACCGATGCTTTTGGGCAAGGCTGGCAGATTATGGCGATGGCCGTGGACGGCTCCAATGAACGGCTGGTCGTCGATGACGTCGGTCCCAGCGACGATTGGGGGCTGGCGCGTCCGGCTGTCCAGTAACCGGCAAGGCGCAAAACGGGCCAAGCCCCGCCCCGCAGAAAACTCCGCCCCTTTCGTGCTTTTTTGGGCGTTTCGTGGTATATTTCTGGGCTGTCTATTGAGACGGAACAGGATACCGCGTCCAAATGCGCCATTCACCCTTCAACAATCACCAGGCAAAATTAATTCTCCTGGTTGCCTGGGGAATTTTTCTGCACGGCCTTGCCGCCGATAGCTTCTGGGGAGACGAAATTCTGACCGCCATGTTTGCCGGACAGTCCCCGGCAGAGGTCATTCGCTGGACGGCGAGTGATATTCATCCGCCGCTGTACTACCTGCTGGCCGGCACATTCACCCGCCTGACCGTCCCCCTGGGAGGCGTACCGTGGCCCACTCCCGCCTCCGACTGGCTGTGGCGTTTCCCTTCGGTGGCGGCGGCAGTTCTGGCCGCAGCCGCCACCTACCGGCTGGCTCGCCACCTGTCCGGCCTGTTGGGCGACACCCTGCCCCGGCAAAAATGGACGGCCGCCGGCGCGGCGTTTCTGCTCAGTCTGGCCCCGATTGCGGTAAAATATGCCCAGGAAGCCCGGATGCACGGCCTGTTTATGCTGTGGGCCGCGCTCTCTACCTGGCTTTTCTTCCGGGCCGTGACCGGCCCCGCCGGATGGCGGCACTGGCTGGCCTACGCCCTGGCAATGACCGCCGCGGTTTACACCATGTACTTTGGCTTCCTGCTTCTGGCCTCCCACGCGGCCTACCTGCTGTTCACCCTCTTCCGGTCGACATCCCAGGGGCAGACGCGGCGGTCCATCCCTGCGATTCGCCGATTCGCCGCCTCGGTGGGGCTGGTGGTTCTGCTGTATGGTCCCTGGTGGCCGGTGCTGATTGGCATTTTGCGCAAACGGGCCGCGGTCGGAGCGATTGAGGGCGGTGTTGGCAGTCCGCTGGGATTCATCCGGGGCGTTATTCAGGCGCTGGGGCCTCTGCCGGAGCCGGTCGCCTGGGGATTCCTGGCCCTGTTTCTCGTCGGGCTGGTCATCATGACCCGCCGCCATTGGCCGCTGGCCGGATTTGCCGCAGTCTGGCTGGCCCTGCCGGTTCTTCTACCCATTGTTCTGGGCGACCCGCGTGCCCTGCAGTTCCGTTATGCCTTTGTTCTGCCGGTTTACCTGGCGGTCATCGCCTGGCTGGCGGCCCGGCTGGATACGGCTGTCGCCGGCGGCGTGTCGACCTATCTGCTCTGGCTGTTGGCAACGGTCTCCTTCATCGCCAGCCTGAACGTGTTCAACCAGACCAAGCCGGACTGGCGGGCCGCGGCGGCCTATCTCAACGAACATACCGGGCCGGGAGACATCATTCTGGTTGGCCCGCTGTGGGATGAAGGCCGGTTTATCGGCTATTATTACCACGGGCCGGCCCAACTTTTGACTCCTGCGGCAATGGTGGCTAATATTGAGCGTCGCGCCGAAAGTTTGCGTCTCAGCGGAAGCCGGGTGTGGGCAGTGAACCGCTTTGCGCCCGCTATGCCGGCGCTGAAGAATATCGACTATACCGGCGTGGTGGTATCGGAGCCGACAGTGGTGGTGTACGAGCCGGAACCGCTGGCCGGAGCCGCGCTGGAGCTGGCCCGGCAAGCCGTAGACGCGGCCTATCCCTGGGCCGAGGCGGCCCAGCGGCAAGGCGTTCTGGACCCGGACCCGCGGACCGCGCGCGCCGCGGCCCTGCGCGCCCTGGGCGATGCGCTGGTCGCCGCGGGCCGGCCTCAGGAAGCACTGGAACCGTACCGCACCGCGGTCGCCATCTTCCCGGGCTGGGTAGATGGCTATCTGACTCTGGCTGAAACGGAGGAAGCGGTCGGCAACATTCGGGAAGCGGTGGAGGCATACCGGCAGGCCGCGTTCTACAATCTCAAGTGGCGCGGCCCCGCCGCTGACGAAGCCGCCGCCCTGGCAGAAGCCGGTCAGTGGCAGGCCGCACTGGAAAAATACCACCGGCTGGTGGGCAGGAGATAATGCGAGATTGCGATAGGGCGATATTGCGATAATGCGAGATTGCGAGATTGCGATAATGCGAGATTGCGATAGGGTGATTTGCTACCGTGCTACCCTGCTACCGTGCTACCCTGCTACCTTGCTACTTTGCTCATGATAACCAGAAAACAAATTTTCAATCTGCTCAAAATCATTGTCAGTGTGGGCCTGCTGGTCTTTATTTTCAGCAAGCTGGATGTCAGCGCCTTTTTCCGGGTGGTTTACCAGGCCCATCCCGGCTGGCTGGCCGCGGGGCTGGCGATGATGCTGGTCGGGGTGGTCATTCGAGCCTGGCGCTGGCAGATTCTCCTCGACGCCATCGACACGCACGTATCGCTGGTGGAGCTGACCAACATTTACTTCATCGGTTTTTTGTTCAACAACCTGCTCCCCAGCGGCCTGGGCGGTGACGCCATGCGGATGGTCGAACTGAACCGGCACAGCCAGCGCCGCGCCGATGCCGTGACCAGCGTGGTGGTAGACCGCTTTTTGGGACTGTCGGCCTTGCAGGCCATTGCTCTGCTGGCCCTGCTGTACGACTGGCATGCCGTTCCCGTGGGGGTGGCCTACTTTACGGTGGCGGTGTTTGCCGGCGGGCTGGTGGCCGGCTATCTGCTCATCAACCGGGCGCTGTACCAGGCCCTGCGGCGGAACATCGGCCTGTTCCGCCGCCTGACCGACATCCGGGCCATCGGCAGTCTGTTTGAGTCGTTCCAGCGGTATCCCCTGGCCGCGTTGGGCCGGGCGTACCTGGTGGCCCTGCTGTTCAACGTCTCGCTGATTGCGATGAACGTGTTTATCGGCCTGGCCCTGGGCGCGTCGGCCAGACTGGCCCACTACGCCGTCTTCGTGCCGATTACCTCCCTGGTGCTGGTCCTGCCCATCAGCTTTGCCGGCCTGGGCGTACGCGAGGAAGCCTACCGCCAGCTTTTCGGACAGGTGGGAGTACCGCCGGAGATTGCCGTCGCCATTTCGCTGATGGTGTACGTGTTCGGCAATATCTGCACCGGCCTCATCGGCGGCGTTATCTATCTATTTCGCGGGGCCAAAGAAATGGCCGTCAGCAAATAACCAATCATCTATTGTCAAGCGTCAATCAAAAATCGTCAATCGTAAATCGCAAATCGTAAATCGACCCATGTCTAATCCAGAACTCAGTATTGTTATTCCTGTATACAATGAAGAAGAAAGCCTGCCGCACCTGCTGGGCGAGCTGGTTCCGGCCCTGGAAGCCACCGGACGTACGTTTGAAATTATCTGCGTGGACGATGGCAGTCAGGACAACAGCTTTGCCGAACTGAAGAAACTGCGCCAGCAGGAGCCGCGGGTGCGGGTGGTGCGCTTCCGGCGCAATTTTGGACAGACCGCGGCCTTTGCCGCCGGCTTCGACCGGGCGCAGGGAGAAATCGTCATCACTATGGATGCCGACCTCCAGAACGACCCGCGCGACATCCCCAAACTGCTGGACAAAATGGCCGAAGGCTACGACGTGGTCAGCGGCTGGCGGGTCGACCGGTGGAAAGAGGGCCTGCGGCCTCTGCTGACCCGCAAACTGCCGTCGATGACCGCCAACTGGCTGATTTCTACCGGCACGGGAGTGTACCTGCACGATTACGGCTGTTCGCTCAAGGCGTACCGCCGCGAGGTGGTCAAAAACATCCGTCTGTACGGCGACCTGCACCGCTTTGTCCCGGCGATTGCCAGCTATTACGGCGTTACCGTGGCCGAAGTGCCGGTCAACTACCGGTCGCGGCAGTTCGGCACCAGCAAGTACGGGCTGGGACGGGTAGTGCGGGTCATTCTGGACCTGCTGACCGTTCGTTTTCTGCTGAGCTACTCTACCCGCCCCATCCAGATTTTTGGCCTGCTTGGCCTGCTGACCTTTGGCCTGGGCTTTGTCATTGGCCTGTACCTGACCTTCATCAAACTGGTGTACGGCGCGGCCCTGGCCGAACGGCCAATGCTCCTTCTCTCCATCTTGCTCATTATGCTGGGCGTACAGTTGATTACCATGGGCTTGCTGGGGGAACTGGTGGTGCGAACCTATCATGAGAGCCAAAACAAGCCGATTTACGCTGTTCGGGAGGAGCTGGGGTAAGCTGTTCAGGTTGAGGGATTCCATCCCAGGCCGTCCACGAATAAATTCACGAATGCACGAATAGGCGGGTGAAACTATTCGTGTATTCGGGCAAAATTCGTAGACGGTCCTCGTTCTGTATTAGCAATTCGCGCACAACCGCTTGCCGATTGTCCTCAAGAAGTAAGGACGGCTTGAGGCCGGCCCCCTACAACAATCCCCCAGCTAAGCCGGGATAGGCAAAAATTTAGACCGCCTCCTTTCGCGCCTTGTCTATTCTCAGAAAAAAGGTACAATATTTTGTAATGCTCGCGCTTCCCAGTCAGAGGAAAAACTATACTATACCCTTATTCTTGGAGGCTCTATGTCACAGAATCCTATCAATCCGAAAAGCGCCTATTACATCAAACTGGGAAGGGGGGGGGCCTGGGAACAGGAATGTATACAACAAAAACAAACTCTTCGGCTTGGTTATCATCAAATCCCTGATAATTTATGCCGTCAAGGAAAATGGGATAACGTACAAAGCATTTTAGAAAATATTCGGGGAGATTCGGGAACGGCTACACGAGACAAAAACCAGATTCGTATTTTTTATGAAGCAGATGAAACCGTATTATGGGTAACGTTTTTCGGTGATAGGCTTTACTGGGGCTTTTCCAGACCGGAAATCACTGTCCTACCCGACAAAACAAAGAGTCGTCCGGTTATTGGAGCCTGGTCTTCAACCGATATTAAAGGAAATCCTTTACAAAAATATCAGCTTAGTGGTTCTTTGCTAAGAGTAGAAGCCTTTCGAGGTACAATCTGTGCAATAAAGGATAAGGATTTTAAATATTTAGTCCGAAAGATAAATGGAGTTATTGAACCTGACGTAGACGAAGCGCTACAAGCAAAAGCAACGTTTGAGAGTAAAATTGAAGCCTTACTTCACAAATTAACCTGGAAAGATTTTGAACTACTGATAGACCTGATATTTCGTCAAGCAGGTTGGCAACGAATCAGGGTTTTGGGAAAGACTCAGAAATCAATAGACCTTGATTTACTCTATCCTTTAACTGGGGAAAGATTTTTAGTCCAGGTAAAATCAAGTGCACACTCAAAACAACTCGACAATTTTAGGAAGCAGATGCAGAATTTCCAAGATTACAATCGGGCCTATTTTGTGGTTCATTCTCCTGCACCTAATTTTAAAAAACTATCAGATGATGATATTGAGGTCTGGTTTCCCAGAGATATTGCCTCCCGGGTTGTATTATATGGTTTAGCAGACTGGTTAATTACAAAGGTGTCATGAGATACAACAGTTGGTTTGGCATCAAAAAAGCTGGCTGAATAGCTTAAGGATGCTAAAACGCCCGTTAAGCCTTATTTTCAGAACGTTTTAACATCCTTGAGCCGTTTAGTTAGCCGCTTGAGCCTGATAGGCGTAGCGGTGCCCCCCTACAAAGCACGCGTACTGTACATGAGCCTCCTTTATAGCACAGGCCAAAATTTTTGCAGAGGTGTAGAATGTTATCAGTAAAAGGACTATTTCAGAACGGGGTGGCGCGTCCGGTAGAGCCGGTAGAAGGTTATGAAGGGAAAACCGTTATCATTACCTTCCTGGAGGAAGAAAGTCCCAAAACAGAAGATTCCTACCTTCAGGAAGCCTGGGATGAATTTATTGCCCTGGTTGAACAGTGCGCTGAAAATACAGGGATATCAGACCTGGCCCATCAGCATGACCACTACCTCTATGGTAAACCTAAAAGAGAATAAGATAACTTCTTTTTGAACAATGACAGAAACTATTTTTGTCGATACAGCCGGCTGGATTGCCTTGTTGAATAGCGATGATACCCTTCACCAGCCTGCAATCCGCGAAATGCAAAAACTGCGTGACCGTCAGGTAGTACTTGTTACGACCGAATTCATCCTGCTAGAAGTTGCTGACGCTCTCTCCTCCCCTCACGTTAGAACAAAGACGGTGAGTTTTATCAACGGCTTGCGAAATACCCCTCTTGTAAAAATTACTCCCATCACCCCCCAGCTTTTCGCAAAAGCATGGGAGCTTTATTCTCAACGACCGGATAAGGACTGGGGACTGACAGATTGTTCCAGTTTTGTCGTAATGGCAGAGGAAAAAATCACCCTGGCATTTACTTCTGACAAACACTTTGAACAAGCCGGATTTTCACGGTTGCTGTATCCCCCCCGATAATCATTCCCTATGAAACAACGCCCCCGGCTGATACTGCTCCTGCTTCTTCTCTGGCTGGCCTTTGGTCTGCGGCTGTACCGGCTGGATTTTCAAAGCATCTGGTGGGACGAAGGGCACAGCATCTTTGTGGCCCAACATCCCATTGCCCAGATACCCGCGCTCCCGGCAATGGACGTGCACCCGCCGGCCTATTTTGCCCTTCTGCACCTGTGGATGGGCCTTGCCGGAGAGAGCGAATTCGCGCTCCGCTTCCTCTCCACCCTGTTTGGCCTGCTGACCGTGGCCCTGCTGGCCCGCTTTGCCGCAGACATTGCCCGCCGGCGCCGCGGCCAGCCCCACCGCGCTGCCTGGCTGACCGCCCTCCTCGCCGCCCTGTCGCCGCTGTATGTGGCCTACAGCCAGGAGGTCCGCGGCTACACCCTGATTACCCTGCTGGCCCTGCTCAGCACCTATGCCCTGTGGCGGCTGGTCTTCTGTTCGACCCGCCGCCGGCGCGACCTGCTCCTCTACAGCGTCTCGGTCGCCGCCTGCCTGTACACCCACTACTTCACCATCTTTCTCCTGCTGTTTCACAACCTGGTCTGGCTGGTGTGGACGGCCCGGCGTCCGTGGGGCGACCTGCGCCGCCGCGCCGTCTGGTGGCTGGGCGGACAGGTCGCCGCGCTGGCCCTGTTTACCCCCCAACTGGCCCTCGCCCTCCGGCAGGTGACCACCTACGCCAACCCCAACCTCCAGCCACCCTCGCTGGCCCGGTTCCTCAGCCAGAGCTGGCAGGCCTACACCGTCGGCCTGACCATCGCCGACAGCCCGGCCCGCTGGGGCATGGCCGCCTTTGCCATCGCCCTCCTCCTGAGCTGGCTCCTGCTTCGTCACCCTCTCTCCCCCTCACCCCGTCACCCCATCAC
>RFJV01000120.1 GCA_003694775.1 Chloroflexota bacterium
CCTCACCCCCGCCGCCCACGCCCACCCCCGCGCCGGTTGCCCAGACAGACGACGATGAGAATCTGTCGCCGGAGGAGCTGGCCGACAAACTGCGGTGCGGCAAGGATTTCTGCGTGACCTACCAGGCGCTGGTGCCTATCTGGGAAAACGGCGGCTGTATTGGCAATCACAGCATCTACGTAACAGTGCTGGAAGGTTTGCCGCCGGGCCGTCCGATGGACGGGGTGGTTATTGGCGATACGTTCAACAATATCGAGGTGGCTTCGGGGAGCAAGGGACCGGGCACAGCGGAAGTCACCCTGTGGATGAACACAATGAGCCTGAAGGTCAAACGGCACATCGACGGGACGCCGTACACCAGCGAGGAGAGCTTCCCCTTCACGTCACACGATGAACTCATCCCCGCGGAAGTGCTGGCCGCGGCCGGCTACTGCGGCGGCGACGTGGAGCAGTGCCGGTGGGCACAGCAACATAACCAGATTTGCCGGGGGCATTACTCCTGGCGGGTGACGTTCCACAAGTTTGATTAGCTGAACAGGATAGCAGTAGGGGCAACCCTTGCGGTTGCCCCAAAGACACAAAGATTTGCTGTATCTATTTAGATGCCACATACTTCGAATAAATGCATCGCACTTTATATCTGGTTACGATTTGCTGTGATAAAGAAGGGGTTAGTTTTACCGAAGAGGTAAATACCTTATCTGTCCCTCCCACTCACCTTCATGACTGCACTCGGCCAGGAGAAGTATATCTTCAATCGCAGTTCCTATTGCTACGTGTCTTCCTACCTCGAATACACCGGGCATAGGCTTGCCCGCTTTTACTCGTTCATAGGCGTAGCGGGTGATGGTTGTAACGTCATGGGTCAGCAAAATTCGATTTTCTGTTGCTGCCCATTCCAGAACCGTAGGGTCATCTGCTCCTGATAATCCCACGTCTTGAATACGAATAATGTCCAGTTCGGGTTTCCTGCGTAATAATCCTCGCACAATGTCGTTGTTAAAGTTTTCGTCGGCGGCAAAGCGGAGCATTTTTCTATTTAGGCTGGTTTGCTTGGCGGGCTAATAGTCTGGCTCGTACACCTTCAGGGTTGAAGCGGGCCTCATTCTGCTGTTTAATTTGTTCCGCCAGTTTGTTTCGCTGTTGCATGTACAGGCTGATTTTATCCTGCGCTCGCAGATAGTAACCAAGCACGGAATATATATCGGATAGGGATAAGCTGGGGTACTGTTGAGCAATCTCTTCCGCAGTGGCCCCATCCAGAAAGGCGTAGATGATAGTATCCAGAGTTACTCGTGTTTTTCCTACCCGTACCACACCGTCCTGGTCGACTGTCAGTGGTAAGGGTTGAGCTTCAATAGCAAAAATCATTGGTCCGCTTCCTCGGCCTCTTGTTTGTGTATATTGATTATACCTGCTCCGTTTCACCCTGACAAGCAGTTTTGCCGGGCCTCAATCCATCGCCGCGCGCCAGGCCGCCAGCCCCCGCTCCAGGTCGGCGATGAGGTCGTCCGGGTCTTCCAGACCGATGCTGGTGCGGAACAGGTCATCATCCAGACCGCGGCGAGCGCGCCAGTCCGGTTCGCCGGCAAAGGCCCGGTCCAGCGGAAGCATCAGACTCTCATAGCCGCCCCAACTGTAGCCGATGAGAAACAGCTCCAGCGTATCCACAAAGGCCCGCCGCGCCTCTGCCGTTCCCGGTTGAAGCCGGAAGCTGAACAGACTGCTGTAGCCGGTCATCTGCCGTTTAGCCAGCTCGTAGCCGGGAAAGGTGGGTAGACCGGGGTGCAGGACCTCCCGCACTTCGGGCCGGCTTGCCAGCCAGCGGGCAATTTTCAGGGCCGACTCCTGGTGCTGGGCCATGCGCAGGGGCAGGGTGCGCAGACCGCGCAAGGCCAGATAGGCATCGTCCGGCGACAGCACCGCGCCCAGCAGAACCGCGGTCGGCTTTATCTTTTTGAACAGCGCTTCGGAGCAGGCCAGCAGGCCCAGGGTCAGGTCGGAGTGGCCGGCAATATACTTGGTGCCGGAGTGCACCACAATATCGACCCCCATATCCAGCGGCTTCTGGTACAGCGGCGTGGCCCAGGAATTGTCAATGATAGTGTAGATGCCCCGCGCCCGTGCCAGCCGGGTAACCGCCTCGATATCCTGAATTTCAAACGTCAGACTGCCCGGCGATTCCAGGTAAATCAGCCGGGTATTGTCTTTCAGCCGGGGGGCCAGGTTGGCGGATTCCGCGGCGCTGAAATACTCCACCTGAATGCCCATCCGGGTCAGCGTGTCGTTGCAGAACTGGCGGGTCGGGCCGTAGACCGAGTCGATGACCAGCAGATGGTCGCCGTGGCTGAGCAGGGCCAGCAGAGGCGCGGTAATCGCCCCCATCCCCGACGAAAAAGCAATCCCTGCCTCCGCATGCTCCAGCATAGCAATCTTTTCTTCCAGGACCCCCACCGTCGGGTTGTACTCCCGGTGATAGACCGGCTGGTGGAACGGGTCCCGGTTGACCGCCCGAAACTCCTCTACCGTGCGGTAGCCAAACAGCGAAGCATGCACAACCGGCGGATTGACCGCGCCAAAATATTTTTCCGGCGTGTCACCGTGATGAAGAATTTTGGTTCGTTCGTTCATTTTCGTCTCTTTCGTGTCTTTCGTGTTATTTCGTGCTATAATGTCCCCCAGACCATAAACGGCTGATATTTCGATGAACCGCAAACTGCTTCCGACCATTTTACTCCTGTTTTCCCTGCTGGCAACTGCCGCGGGAACGGCCCAGACATCGCCCATCCAGGCCACGGTAGACCGGACGACCATCGCCCCCGACGAGACGGTGACGCTGACGGTGGTGGTTGTGGACGACTCTGCCCAACAGCCCCGCCCCCTGCTCCCCCGCCTCGACGGGCTGGCGGTGGTCGACCTGGACATTGCTACCGATGTCAACCTGGATTCTGCCGGCCAGATTCATACCAGGGTTACCTACACCTATCTCCTCCAGCCCCGGCGGGCCGGCGCGCTGACCATCCCGCCCGTATCTGTCACCATCGACGGGCAGACATACAAAACCGCGCCAATTGCCATCCAGGTCACGGAGGGGGGCGGCCAACCGGCCCCGGATACTACCGAACCACCACCCGGCCTGGTTCTGCCGCCGGCGATTGACAGCGGCGAGGTGTTTGTGGAGGCACGGGTGGAACCATCCGCGCCGTTTGTGGGCCAGCAGGTCGTCTACACAGTGCGGCTTTTCCAGCCGCGCCAGGCCTACCGCGATTTTCAGTACTTCCCCCCGGAATTCACCGGCTTCGACCCGCTGGACCTGCCGATGCGCCAGTACAATGTAGACACCGCCGACCGCTCTTACCTGGTGACGGAGCTGAAAACCATCCTCTTCCCTCACCAGCCCGGCGACATCACCATCACGCCGGGGCAGGTCGCCCTGGCCCCGGATGCCACCTCGGCCCCGGTGGCTCTGTCGCCGGAGGCGGTCACGGTGCGGGTTCAGCCTCTGCCCGGCAACCCCCCGCCCGACTTCAGCGGCGCGGTGGGCCAGTACAGCATCAAAGCCTGGTTCGACCCGCCTACAGTGGAAGTCAACCGGCCCGCCACCCTCTACGTGGCGGTCACCGGCACAGGCAACCTGCGGGCCTTGCCGGAGCTGAACTGGCCCGAACTGGCCGACTGGACGGCTTACAACTCACTCACCAGCCTGACCACCACCACCCAGAACGACACCCTGACCGGCCGGCGGATGTACGAGCGGGTGATGGTTCCCTCCCGCATCGGCGAGTTCGTCCTGCCGCCGGTGTCGCTGGTCTATTTTGACCCGCAGACCGGGCACTACGAAACCATCCGCACCGACAGTCTGACCATCCAGGTAGAGCCGGCGGTGTCCGGTGTACCTACTTCTATCGCCGCTCTGCCCACGGCAACACCTCTCCCGGCAGGGGTTCCGGCCCGGCCCACCGCCGATGTGGGGCTATCGGCCTGGGCAGAACTGCTCGGCTATCTGTTTGGCGTGGTGGGGACCGCGGCTCGCTGGCTGTTCATTGGCCTGTGCGGTCTTCTGCCGCTGGCCGCGGTGGTGGTTGTCGGCGGGCGGTGGCTGTGGCAGAACCGCCACCTCTGGCTGACCCGCATCCAGACGGCCTTCCGGGAGGCGCTGGCCGAGGCCCGGCGGGCCGAAACCGCCCCTGCTCCGGTGGATGGTCCGGCGGAGGAACCGCTGGCCCACCCCGCGCAGACCATCCATCCGGTGCTGGCCGGGGCGATGCACCGTTCTGCCGACAACTACAAGGCGGTCATTCTGGCCCTGAATACTTACCTCTCTGACCTGCTGGAAACGCCGGTCAACGGGCTGACCCGCCGCGAACTGGCCCTGCGTCTTCTGCGCCGCGGCCTGGAGGAATCGCTGGTCAGCCGGGTGGTTGCCTGCCTGGAGCAGAGCGAACTGGCCCGCTACGGTCCCCTGGCCGACGATGCCGGCTGGGACCTGATGGTCGAGGCGGATGACCTGCTGTTTGAACTGGACCGGGCCACCGGAGGTCAGGAAGAGGAACGGTCTTCTTCGTAATGGCTGGTGACGGTGCGGATAATGTGCACGTACTGCCGCCACAGGGTCAGGGGATTGGTGATGGGGTGCATCCGCCGCATCATTTCCGTGGCCGAAATCCGGCGAGGAACCTGCCGCCGCTTCTGCAGGATTTTGGGCAGGCCGCGCAGGGCTTCCAGCCGGCCCTGGAGGGCGGTTTTTCCCCGGCCTGTCAGCAGGGCATACCCCAGCGACATCAGCTCGTAAGCCGCAATCACCGGACCGTACCAGAGCAGGTGGGGCCAGGGGTAGTTTTTGGCAATCATCCAGACCTTGTTGCGGCTGAGCAGGCGGATTTTGAAGGGCGACCCCTCTTTGATGGTGGCCGAGTGGGCGTGGTACACCACCGCCGAAGGCACGTACACGCACTGCCAGCCGGCCCACTGTCCCCGCCAGGCCACATCGGCGTCTTCCAGGTAGACAAAAAAGGCTTCGTCGAAGAGACCGATGTCCAACAGCATTTCGCGGCGGTACAGGGCCGCCCCACCGCAGGCGCCAAAAACCGGCCTGGGGGAGTCCGGCTGACCGGTTGCCAGTTCGCCGGTATCCAGCCCCCAGGCAATGCCGGCCCGGTCCACAACAATGCCGGCCGATTCAACCATCTCCCGCCGGTCGGTTAGCATCATCCGGGTGGCGCACATCCCGATATGCGGGCCGGTCTGGATGGCCTGCACCAGCCGGCCCAGGCAGTCCGGCGCCAGCTCGGTATCGTTGTTCAGGATAAAAATGAACTCCGCCTGGGTGGCCAGAATCCCCCGGTTGTTGGCCGCGCACAGCCCTACGTTGGCCTCATTCTGGATGACGCGCACCTGGGGAAAGGTCTGGCGTACAAAATCTACCGAGCCATCGGTAGAGGCGTTATCGACCAGCAGGACTTCAAAATCCTGGAAATCCTGGGCAAAAATGGAGGACAGACAGGCGTTCAGGAACTGTTTTCCGTTCCAGTTGGTGATGACAAAGGCAACTTGGGGCAAGGTTCAATTCCCA
>RFJV01000668.1 GCA_003694775.1 Chloroflexota bacterium
CCCGGTCATTTTGCCGACAATCAGGCGTAAAACGTAACCCGTAAGGACGAAAATTTACGGGGTACGATTTACGTTTTACGTGAAATGGCTGGAATTGATGATGCTTTACCGGATTTTTCTCTTGGCCTGAACAGTTACATATTTTTTTACGAATATACGAATATACGAATATACGGATGGACAGCGCGGTAAACTTTTCGTGTTTTCGTGTTCGTGCTTTCGTGTTTTTGTATTATTCCCCACCGCGGGGTAGAATGGCATTCAGGGAGGAGAGTGCTTCGCTACCGTTCGCGGTTCAAAATTCAAAACAAAAAATCAACATTCAAAAAGGTGTGGAATTCAGGATGAGGATAGTTCAGGACTTTGCCAGAAAAGTGCTGGATAACGTGGAGAACGTTATCATCGGCAAACGCAGACCCATAGAGCAAACTCTGCTGGCCTTGCTGTGCCAGGGGCACGTATTGATTGAGGACGTTCCGGGGACAGGCAAGACCATGCTGGCGCGGGCCGTTGCCCGGTCGATTGGCTGTACCTTCCGCCGCATCCAGTTTACGCCCGACATGCTGCCCAGCGACGTGACCGGCGTGTCGATGTTCAATCAGAAGACGCAGGAATTTGAATTCCGGCCCGGTCCCATCTTTGCCCAGATTGTGCTGGTCGACGAGATTAACCGGGCCACCCCCAAAACCCAGTCGGCCTTGCTGGAGGCGATGGATGAGCGGCAGGTAACGGTTGACGGCTACACCTATCTGCTGGATAAGCCTTTTCTGGTGCTGGCCACCCAAAACCCCATCGAATATGAAGGGACATTCCCTCTGCCGGAGGCCCAGCTTGACCGCTTTTTACTGCGCATCCATATGGGCTATCCCGACAAGCAGGACGAGGTGTCTATTCTCAATGCCCAGCAGTACGAGCACCCCATCCATACGCTGGAGCAGGTGGTCAGCCAGGAGGAACTGCTGGAGGCGCAGGAGGCGGTCAAACAGGTTTATGCCGAGGCCTCTCTGAAGGAATACATCATCAACCTGTGTTCGGCTACCCGCGTGCACCCCGATGTTTACCTGGGGGTCAGTCCGCGGGGCAGTCTGGCCCTGTACCGCACGGCGCAGGCGCTGGCCGCGATTCGGGGGCGGGATTTCATCATCCCCGACGATATAAAGTATCTGGCGGAGCCAACCCTGGCCCACCGCCTGATTATCAGTCCGGCGGCACGGGTAAAGAATGTAGACCCGGCAGAAGTTATCCAGGAAATTCTGTCCTCTATCCCTGTTCCGGAAGCCAGCCTGCGCCGATGAGCCGGCGATACGGAATCCACGGAGCACCCGGAAATGCGCCGGATTGAAGGCACGCTGGTTTTGTTTTTAGCCTGGCTGGGCTCGCTGATTGCGGCCCTGGCCGTGGGGCACCGCCTTTTTTTCAGCCTCAGCTACCTGTTTGGCGGCATCCTGGTGCTGTCGTTTTTGTGGGCATGGCTGAACGTGCACTGGGTGCGCGTCACCCGGCAGGTCCGAAGCCGGCACGTGGAAGCAGGCGGATTTGTGGAGGAACGGTTTGTCCTGGAAAATACCGGGCCGCTGTACAAGCTGTGGCTGGAGCTAAAAGACCATTCCGACCTGCCCCTGCACCGCGCCAGCCGGGTGATATCGCACCTGAAGCGAGGCCGCACCGAATCGTGGCACGTGCGCACGCCCTGCTTCCGGCGAGGCCGGTTCCGGCTGGGGCCGGTCACTCTGATGAGCGGGGACCCGTTCGGTCTGTTTCTGTTCCAGAAAAATCTACCTCTGATTTCCCACGTGGTGGTTTACCCGATGACGGTTGACCTGCCCGCCTTCTACCCCCCGATTGGCGAACTGACCGGCGGAGAGACATCTCGCCGGCGCACCCACTATATTACCACCAACGTATCCGGGGTGCGGGACTACGCCTTTGGCGACAGCTTCAACCGCATCCACTGGCCCAGCACGGCCCGCACCGGGCGGCTGATGGTCAAAGAATTTGAGCTGGACCCGATGGCAGACATCTGGATTTTCCTGGATATGGAGCGCCGGGTGCAGGCCGGTCCGCCGGTTGACCAGCTTCCCCTGCCCAAACTGCCGGTAGTGCACTGGGAAAAAATGCCTGCTTTTGAACTCCCCCCCAACACCGAGGAGTATGCAGTAGCCGCCGCGGCTTCGATTAGCCGTCACTTTCTGCGGCAGAACCGGGCGGTAGGTCTGGTGACGTATGCCAACGCCTTCCATCGCGACCTTATCCAGACCGACCGCGGGGAACGCCAGTTAACCCGCATTCTGGAACTGCTGGCCGTTGTCCAGGCCCACGGAACCATCCCGCTGGCCGAAGTGCTGACCGCCGAGAGCCTGCAGTTGGGGCGCAACACCACGGCTATCCTGATTACCCCGGCTGTAGAGGCGGACTGGATACACGCCGCCCGCCACCTGGCGGCGCGGGGAGTGCAGGTCACCGCGGTGCTGATAGACCCCGGCAGTTTTGGTATGCCCTTCAATACCGTTGAAGCAGAGGTTGAACTGACGGCCAACCATATCCCCCACTACATTGTCCGCCAGGGCGACCGGCTGGAAGAGGCGCTGGCGAACAGCCGGTAGGCGCGGGTGCGTTTCAATTTGGGGGCAAATAGGATATCCGCCTACAGCATCATGGTAGCTGGGGCATCCCTATGCCCCAGAAAATGGGCCCGGCATAGGGA